>JBAWVV010000246.1:0-6566 GCA_037147115.1 Planctomycetia bacterium
AATCGCGATGTGCGGGGCCTTCTCGGGCTGGGAGAAGTCGTCGATCAGGCTCTGGGCATATTTGGCGTAGTTGTCGATCACCCGGGCGAAACTGCCCTTGAGATGCGGGTAGTGGTGGTTGAATCGCTTCTCGATGAACATCGCGTGGTCGTGGTTGCGGGCGAAGATGATCGTCTTGGCGAGTCGATCTCCCCCCTCGACCTTGTGCCCTTGCTGCATCAAGTGCCGGAGGACTTTGTCCACGGTGTCTTCATTGAAGAGCCAGTGGTTGATGGCTCCGGCGTTAACCTCGCGGGGTGAGCCTTCATCCCCCCAGTCG
Organism: Planctomycetia bacterium; assembly: GCA_037147115.1. Taxonomy (GTDB): domain Bacteria; phylum Planctomycetota; class Planctomycetia; order Pirellulales; family UBA1268; genus QWOP01. The sequence continues at coordinate 320 of JBAWVV010000246.1, forward strand.
GTGTTCTCCCAGCGGTCTTGCTCCTCCTTGGTGAGAGTGTCGTATTGAATTCCCTCGCCGGGGAACCGGAGATTGACCTTCTGCACCTTGGGAGGCACGAGGAACCCGTCGCTGACGGCTGTCTCTAGTTCGTAGGCGTCGGTCGGAACACCCTGCTCAAGCTCGAAGAGGTCGTAGGTGTTGCGATCGACTTGCTGCGTCGGCGTGGCTGTCAGCCCCACGAGGCTGGCGTCGAAGTAGCGGAAGATCTCCCCGTATTTCTGGTAGACGGAGCGGTGGGCCTCATCGATGATTACCAGATCGAAGTGCCCCACTCCAAACCGGGCCACACCCTTTTTGGTCTCGTCGATCAGCCCCATCATGGTCGGGTAGGTGCTGACGTAAACCCGCCCCTCGGTGTCTTTGTCGGTGACGAGGTTGACGGGGCTGGAGTCGGGCAGATGGGCCTTGAAGGCATTGGCGGCCTGCCGGACCAGCGACACCCGGTCGGCAAGGAACAGGGCCCGCTTCACCCAGCTGGCCCGCTGGAGGAGATCGACCAGGGCGATGGCCGTTCGCGTCTTGCCCGTGCCGGTGGCCATCACCAGGAGGGCTTTCCGGCGGGCCTGTTCGAACTGCTCCGCGATGCTGCCGATGGCCCGCTTCTGGTAGTACCGCTCGACGATGGCGGTCTTGATGTTGCGGGTGTCGAGCTTCTGCTTTCGGGATCGCCGCAGAATCAGGCTGGCGAGCTCATCCTTCTTGTAGAACCCGGCCACTTCCCGGGGCGGGTAGGCCGTGTCGTCCCAGAGGTAGGTCTTGTAGCCGTTGGTGTAGAAGATGAGCGGGCGCTGGCCATGCATCTGCTCCAAGCAGTCGGCATAGAGCTTCGCCTGCTGCTGCCCGGCGGCCGGATCGACCGTGGTCTTCTTGGCCTCGACCAGCCCGAGCGGTTTGCCGTCGTCACCCCACAGGACGTAGTCCACGTAGCCCAAGCCAGCGGTCGTGGGCATGCCCCGAACTTCGTACTCCAGGTCGCGGGGGCTATCCAAAGCCCATCCGGCCCGGTGGAGGTCAACGTCGATCAGGTAGCGTCGAGTCTCGGCCTCATCGTAATCGTGGGGGTCGGGCTGCGTGGCGGCGGCGGCCTTGAGTTGCTCAAGTGCAGCCCGCACCTGCTGGAGCTGCCCATCGAGGGCATCCCGCTCCTGCTGGTGCTTGAGGGTGGCGGCGCTCTGCTCGGCCAGCTTCTGCTCCAGCCGGAGCAGCTCTTCGCGGGGCACCACCTTCGACCCATCGACGGGCTTGGGGATCAGGTCGTCGCGCCATGCCCCGGCCTTGGTGGCGGCGTCGGGGGCGTAGACCCGGGTGGTCCAGTAGCAGACGTGGTGGAGTTCTTTGACCACCTGGAGAGCGTCGTACTGCCTCACCGGGCGGCCACTGTGAACGGCCTGATTGCCCTGCTTCTGGATCACCCTCGCCTTCTGGAAGACGGCAGGGGGCAGGGCGTTCTGGAAGCTCGGCTCGTGCAGAAGGGCCCCGAGGCTTTCGTCGTAGGGCATCTTCAGGCTGGTGTCGTGCCGGTAGAGCCAGTGGACGAGGGCTTCCAGGGCAAACCGGGCATGGAAGCAGGCGGCCCGGGGGTCGCCCAGGATGTGGCTCTCGGCCAACACGGCAGGCTCCGCGATTTCGCGGAACATGGACGGCAGAAAACCAAAGTTGCTCATGCCACCAACTCTCCATTGAATGCACGAGATTGCAAGGAGGAGAACAGGGTGTCGAGTTCGGCGAGGTGGGACTGCAGTCGAGCTTTATGGTGGTCGATGGATTCGACGATGGAGGAAAAGCGGTCTTGAAGACTGCGAGGAGGGATAGGGATGCGAATCATCTTGAACTCACTGGCATTAATGTTGGCCATACCAACGATCGCCTTGCACATGTTCTGCAGCATGGATTTTGTCTGCCGAGCGTTCATAAAGGCACCGACATACTCCGGCGACGCTCGCTCATTTGTGACGGCTCGCACCAAGTAGCCTGCGAAGGCCATAGGAGTGTCGCCCCGATAGACCGCAGTTTTGCCAACCAATTCTTTGCTGTTCGTGCGATTGAAAAGCAGCTCACCACCGCGGACGAGATACTTGCCTTGTTCCTTTTTGTCCAAGTCGATGAACTTAATGTCCCTTAGATCCCATCCTCCGTCGTAGGTAATGTTGCCCATCCGGAGAATGGGAAACTCACCAATCGCCGGATTAGCCTTTTTGCTGGTGCCATAGCTAACGGATGCCATCAGATCTGCGATGTTTCCCATCTCCCATCTCTTTGGGTTCGTCATCGGATCCCCAAACATCTCTAGGAACGTCGCCTGAACGAGTGAGTTGAGTTGCTCGATCGACTCCCGCCGCTTCGCCCTCAAAGCATCGGAAGCATCGAGGATCGCGGCGATGCGTTTCTGTTCTGGGACAGGGGGGAGGAACACAGGAAGTGCAAGAAAATCTGCTGGTCGAATCTTTCCACGCCGATCAGCCGTTTGCCTGTAGTGGCTTCCAAAGTAACCTACGGTCTCTGGTGATCGTATAAGCCGGTTGAGGTAAGGCGAAAAGACCTTGTCGGGCTCACGAATGTCCCAGAGACGATATGCAGGGCTTACGATTCCTCGTTGGCTGGTGTCCGAAAAAGCAAGTGCACCTTCATCGATGTGAATGCCGACAACGAGTTGATTGGGAGACACAATCAAATACTTGCCTGTGTCGCGCGACGCTATTTGTTTATTGAAAACGGTGTCTTGCTGAACAAGGCCATAGTGTCGTGTTACCGAAAGCACCGGAAGGTTCGTGTTTTGGGCCCGGATAATTTTCGCGGGGCATATTAGGTCACCGAGGCGTTGTTTCATTTCAACATCCTCTCCAACTCCGCCCGCTCCTTGGCAATCTCCGCCTCCAAGGCAGCCAGCCGCTTCAGAATCACCTTCGGCGACTCGTGCTCCGTCGCCTCATGCTCGACTTCCCTGTACCGGTTGAGGGAGAGGTCGTAGTCGTTGGCGACGATCTCCTTCTTCGGCACCAAAAAACTCTGGGCCGTGCGGGGGCGGTCTTTCTCTCCCTTGAGCTTCGACCACCGCTTGAGGATGTCGGGGATGTCGGTCTTCTCGGGCTGGGGCGTCCGCTTGTCGTCAAGCGAATAACCGTCGGCCTTCATGTCGTAGAACCAGACATGATCGGTGCCGCCGGAATTGGTCTTAGTGAAGAGCATGATCGCCGTGGAGACCCCGGCGTAGGGCTTGAACACCCCCGACGGCAGGCTGATGATCGCGTCGAGCTTGTGATCCTCGATGATCGTTCGGCGGAGGGCTTTGTGGGCGTTGGATGACCCGAAGAGAACCCCATCGGGCACGATCACCGCCGCCCGGCCGCCGGTCTGCAGGAGCCGGAGGAAGAGGGCCACGAAGAGCAGCTCGGTCTTCTTGGTCTTGACGATCTGCTGAAGATCTTTGGCGGTGGACTCGTAGTCGAGGCTTCCGGCGAAGGGGGGATTGGCGAGGACCAGCGTATATTTCTCGGCGTCGTCGTCGTCCGACTCGGCCAGTGAATCCCGGTAGCGGATGTCGGGGTTCTCCACGCCGTGAAGGAGCATGTTCATACTGCCGATCCGGAGCATGGTGCTGTCGAAGTCGTAGCCGTGGAAGGTTCCCTCGTTGAACTTCTTGCGTGATTTGGCGTCTTTGTAGATTGAGTCGCCATGGTGCTTGACCATGTACTCCGACGACGCGATCAGGAACCCGGCCGTGCCGCCGGCGGGATCGCAGATGATGTCCTTGGGGGTGGGGGCCATCATCTCGACCATCAAGCCGATGATGTGGCGAGGGGTGCGGAACTGGCCGTTCTGCCCGGCGGAGGCGATCTTGCCGAGCATGTACTCGTAGAGGTCGCCCTTGGTGTCGCGATCGGCCATGTCGATGCCGTCGAGCTTGTCCACCACGTTGGCGAGCACGCGGGGCGTGGGCATGAGGAACAGGGCGTCCTTCATGTGGCGGCTGTAGGTTGTGCCTTCGTCGTCACCGGTGGCCCCGAGCGACTTGATGAAGGGAAACACCTCGTCCTTCACCGTCATGAACATCGGCTCGGGGGCCGATTCCTTGAACCGCGACCAGCGAAGGCGATCCTGCTTCTTCGAGAAGATCGGATCTTCGACGGGCTTTCCCGTCCGGGCGGCCCTCCGTTCTTTCAGCGTCTGGAGCTCGTCGAGCCGCTTGATGAAGAGCAGGTAGGTGAGCTGCTCGATGACGGAGAGGGGATTCGACACCCCGCCAGACCACATCGTGTCCCAGATCGAATCGACCTTGGACTTCAATTCGCCGGTGATCATCGCGGGTTGCCCTTCCGAGAAGGTATTTGAGTAGACCACCAACGTACGCGGCACCCCCTCCCCAGGCATAGGGGGTGGAGAACCAAGGGGAGTTGCAGGCGTCGGGCAGGCCGCCCCTGGCACCGAGCCGACCGGGGAGGAGATCAATCGCTGCGTCGCGCGTATGGCCCAGAAGCCCGGTCAACGGCTGGCGGCGAATCGAAAGGGAGTGCCTTGAGCGGGATGGCCGGCCGGTGGCTCGATGGCACCGTGGCACAGCCGCCCCCTTTCCGGGGTGGGGCCGATCCCGGAGAATGAGAGCTCGGGCGCTGGGGAGAAGAGTGACGACCATGGCAGGCGGACAGCCCCGGTTCCCGGCCCGCCCAAGCTGGCTTCGAACTCGAAGGCGATCCTCATGGCAGCGGACTCATCAGGGAAACCAGGCAGGCCGCTCGTGGTGGGATCTGTGGAGGTTTCCCTGAACTGGTTGGGGGCTTACCAGGCCGACTACCCCTGCCCGAGGTGCAAGGCCCCGCTGACCTCCCAAGGCGAAACACTGATGGGCACCGACTCCTGCCCAAACTGCAAAACGACGGTTGCTTTCGCGCCCGACGTGCAGACCGCCTACTGGCTCCACAAGGAAGAGGGCGAACGGAAGGGGGCAGACAAGCAGCAGGCGGCAGCGCAGCGCAGGCAGCTCGCCGAAGAGAAGGCTCGGAGTACCGACGCCGACCGAGCCCGACAGATAGAGGAAGAGCGGGCCTTCGTTCAGCGATCGATGGCGGAGAGAAAGGTCATCGACCGAGGACGCAAGCAGAGAATCTCGGCGCGCCGCTCTAGCTTGGGCGGCGTGGATCTCGGAATCGGGATAGTGAATGCGATCTCGTTTCTCGGCAGCTTGATCTTGGTTGTCGCCGGGATCATGTCGGACGATCGGTTGGTTGGGAATGTTCTGGTGTTTGCAGGAGTTAGCAGCTTGATGTCGCTCCTGCTGGTCTACGGCCTCTTCAGGTGCCTGTTCGCCATCCACCAGCTCCTCGCCGACATCTCGGCCAAGCTCGATGAGGATCGAGCCTAGGGAGTGAGGGCTTGCCCGCAAGCAAACAACGCCCGCAGTCGCCAAGCGACTCGGGCACAGTCCGAAAATCGCTGCGGCTCACTCCCTCATGACGAGAGAGCATCACTTCGATGACGCGGTAAATGTCTCGCTGGAAAGGGCCAGCAAAGCGGCGCTCTTTTCGGCGCATGAGAGGCGCGAAAACCGGCGCAGCGGTACAAGCCAGGCATCGCACCCCGTCGCCCGCCGGGAGCGCAAACGCCGAGATATCCGCGGGAAACTTCTGGTTCTCCCGGGGATCATGCACTGCTGAAGCGCCGAGAAGTTGGCCAGGAGGGGCTCGAACCTTCCCACTCTTCCTCGGGAAATACCGCGATCTCTGATCCTGGCAGCGCGGATTGCCGCCCACTCCCCGCCAATATCGAGCACGTGGTCGATAACCGGGGCTTGCTCACCGAGGACGACCGTCGCCGGATCCGGGCAAACGTTGACGGCCGGCTCGTCTGATGGTCGCAGGTGAGGGCCGCAGTCCCTCTGACTGAAGTCATTTCCATCACGGCGGCAGGGGGGGCGAAGCAGTGCCGTCTTTGCCGGGGGCGTAGCTGAAGCGACTGCCGACTAAGCCGAGCGACTGGGTAGCCTCATGGAGGCCGACGCAAACCCGACGGACGTGGCCGAGCTGGCCGCCGTCTGGTACCGGCTGCCCGATGGCGTCCGGGCTGGGATCGCGGCCATGGTGCGGGCCTCGGGAGCGTGAGGCCGGGCTGGGCGACGAGCGATTGCGGTCCGTCCAAAGCCTTGATCGGCAGACCTCATCGCCATTGGCAGGCCTGAACCTCTTCGCCGGGCCCTCATCGGCCTGGGAAGAGC
>JBAWVV010000247.1:0-6565 GCA_037147115.1 Planctomycetia bacterium
ATCTGGATCCCGATCGTGCTGGTGCCGCTGATGGGGTTGATGCGATTCGTCCCGGGGCTGATCCCCAACGGGCCGTCGATGATCTGGATGGCAAGCGCCTTCGGGCCGTTTCTGATCGGCTTGCTGGTCATGCTGTGGTGGCTGCTGGCCAGCCGCGCCCGCTGGTTCGAGCGCATCCTCGGCGTCTTGGGTCTCGTCGGCGTTGTCGGGATCGAGCAGGTGATCTGCCATCCGTCGATGCGCGGGCCGCTGCCAATCGTGCTAACAATCCCGATGGCGATCGCGGCGTTTGCGATCGGCGCGATGCTCCTTGGCCGCACCCTCTCCATCCGGCGCACGGGCCTCGCCCTCGGGCTGGCCGTTCTGGCAACGGCCTACTCGGCCCTCGTTCGCACCGACGGCGTGTGGGGGGATTTCTCGTTTGGATTCGACTGGCGCTGGAAGCCAACCGCCGAACAGTTGGCGACGGAAGAGATCCGTCGGGCCGGAAACGTCGCTTTCGATGGGCCGGTCGATGCCGAGGCGCTGATCGCGGCCCTCGGATCGGCGCCTTGGCCCCATTTCCGCGGGCCGCGCGGCGACAGCTCCCAGACCGGCCTCCGCTTCAGCGACGACTGGGTCGCCCATCCGCCGCGCGAGGTGTGGCGCAAACGAATCGGCCCGGCCTGGAGCTCGTTTGCCATCGGTGCCGATCGGCTGTTCACGCAGGAGCAGCGCCTCGAGGATGAAGTTGTGTCGTGCTACGACGCGAAGACCGGCCAGCCGATCTGGTCGTTTGCGACCCCGTCGCGGTTCTTCGAATCGCTCGGCGGGCTCGGGCCGCGCGGCACGCCGACGCTTGCCGACGGGTCGGTCTATGCACTCGGGGCCGAAGGGATCCTCGTGCGCGTGAGCGCCGTCGACGGGGCGCTGGTGTGGAAGGCCGATCTCAAGGCGGCGGCCGGGCGCACGGAGCCGCCGATGTGGGGCTTTTCCTGTTCCCCGTGCGTCGACAGCGGCGTCGTCGTCGTCCATGCCGGTGGCCAGGGGGATAAGGGGATCGTCGCGTTCAAAGTCGACGACGGCCAGGTGGCCTGGACAGCCCCGGCCGGCGAGATGTCCTACGCCAGCGTGCAGAAGATCACGCTTCTGGATCAGGACTATCTCTGCCTGCTCTCGAACTCCGGAGCGCACTTCCTGGAGCCGGCGACAGGCAAGCCGGTCTACGACTACCCCTTCGCCCACCAGGGCTACCGGGCCTGCCAAGCGCAGGTCATCGACGGCAACAAGCTGCTCATCCCCGCCGGGATGGGAACCGGCACAAGACTCGTGGAGTTTTCATCCACTGATAACGGCCTCGAGGCGAAGGAGCTGTGGACGAGCCTCGACATGAAGCCCGACTACAACGACATCCTCATCCACGACGGCAACATCTACGGCTTTGACAGCGCGATCTTCGCCTGCATCGGCCTGGAGGATGGCAAGCGGAAGTGGAAGGGCGGTAGGTATGCCAAGGGGCAGGCTTTGCTGCTGGCCGATTCCGGGCTGATCGTGGTGGTCAGCGAGAAAGGCGGGCTCGTGCTTTTGCGGGCGACTGCGGAGAAGCACGAGGAGCTGGGGAAGATCGAGGCCCTCAGCGACAAGACGTGGAATCATCCGGTCGTGGTCGGCGACCGGCTCTATCTCCGCAATGCCGATGAGATCGTGTGCTACGAGCTGGCCACCGCGGGCTGACGCGCGAGCGGGCGGTCTTGAAATGGCTCGAAACGCCGGGGGCAGCGGGGGACGCGCGAAACCCCCGCCCGCCGAGTATGATTGGAGGGTCTTCGGCTGACCCACTACCGCACCCCGACGCCGTCCATGCCCCGCGCACTCTCCGATCAGCGATTTCTTGCCATCCGCAGCCTCGTCGTGGAACTCTCGGCGGCGTTCGACCGCGTGGAGCGGCATGCGGCGGAGGAGTCGGTCGATCTGGATGAGGATATTCGCTGGCGTCTGCTCGCGGAGGCCGTAGCGCGGCTGGCGGCAGGGCCCGGCCGCGTCGAGGCGGTGCAGGAACTATTCTCCGACGCCTATGAACCGGCGTGGCGGCAAACCGGCGGGCCGGAGCTTTCCGGATCGCCCGGATGCTGCGGACGCTAGAGGTGCCCCATGAACTACGTCGATCCCCACATCCACATGGTCTCGCGGGTCACCGACGACTACGAGGCCCTCGCGCGGATGGGTTGCGTGGCCGTCAGCGAGCCGGCCTTCTGGGCCGGCTTCGACCGACGGAGCGCCGACGGCTTCCGGGACTACTTCCGGCAGATCACCGAGGTGGAGCCGCGGCGGGCCGCCGGCTACGGGATCGCCCACTATTCCTGGCTGTGCATCAACGCCAAGGAAGCCGAAGACGTGAAGCTTGCTCGCGAGGTGATCGCGGCGATCCCGGAGTTCCTCTCTGCGTCCAACGTGCTGGGCATCGGCGAGATCGGGCTCAATAAAAACTCGCGGAACGAGGCGACCGTGTTCCTCGAGCAGGTCGAGCTGGCCGTACGGCACGACGAGACAATCCTCATCCACACGCCGCACCTCGCCGATAAGCTGCGCGGCACGCGGATGATCCTCGACATGCTTGCCGACTTTCCCGCGCTCGACCGCGGCCGGGTCGTGATTGATCATGTCGAGGAGCACACCATCCGCCCCGCGCTCGACGCCGGTTATTGGGCCGGCATGACGCTCTACCCGGTGACGAAGTGCTCGCCGGAGCGGGCCTGCGACCTGGTCGAGCGCTACGGAACGGAGCGGCTGCTGGTCAACTCCGCCGGTGACTGGGGCCCGTCGCGGCCGGCCGCGGTTCCCGATTTCATCGTGGCGATGCGGGCCCGCGGGCATGCCGAGGAGCTGATCGAGCGGATGGTGCTTCACAATCCGCTGGAGCTGTTCTCCCGCTGCCGGCGGTACGTGCCGCCGCCACGGATCACAAACCCGCTGCAGCGGACGACCTCGTCATAAAACCCGACCGGGAAGATCCCCTCGCGGATGTTCCCAGCGGCGGAAGCGAGGTGGCTGAGCCCCTCGACATAACTGCCCTCGGGTGTCGTCCGGGTAAAACCCGTACTACAACTGTTCCGAGGCCTCGTGAGCTCCCCAGCAAAAGCCCTCGTTGAAGAGGTGGAGCGCATCGAGCCACTGGAGATCGGCAGCCAGGAGTGCGGCCAGAGTGCAGCCGGAGCGCGGCGACGGGAGGCTGGCTCGGTGGGGATTTGAGCGAGCTCGAAGGGCGTCGTTGACCGTCTGCAACAGCATGCAGGCGCTGCGATCAACAGCTCCGTTCTTCTCGAGCCATCCGATCTCGCTGAAATCGGATATTGACATCCTGTATTCTGGCCGTATCCTTTCCAATGAAATCGGATGTCAGGGTCCGCTTTGCTCCCCGGTGTTGCTCGGCCCGTCCCTCGAAGCCCACGAAAGGCGGAAATGATGACGCTGTCCCAGGTCGATGAACCTCGTTTGGAGACCGACACGGCATACCGATTCGGGTACCTCCGCAATTTCATCGGTTTCGGCAACGACGACATCGACGCGATCCATGCGGCGGCGGTATTCCTCGGCCCCCGCGTGCCGGGACTCGTCGACGCGGTCTACGACAAGCTCTTCGCGTACGACGCCACGAAACGCCATTTGGTGCCGCGGCAGAGCGGCTATGAGGGGCCGCTCCCGGAAGGGATCGACGGCGTCTCCCTCGACCACCCGATGATCGCCTTCCGCAAGCAGCACCTCGGCCGCTACCTCACCCGACTCGTCACCGACCCGTACGATGCGAGGCTTGTCGAGTACCTCGATCTGGTGGGTAAGATCCACACGCCTGCGGCCGGAAGCAGGACCCTCGACGTGCCGCTGGTGCAGATGAATGCCCTGATGGGATTCGTGGCGACGGCGCTCACCGCGACGATCCTCTCGCTCGGCCTCGAGCGGGACACCGAGACGCGCACGGTTCTCGCCTTCGAGAAGTTGCTCTGGATCCAGAACGACTTCATCTCGCGTCACTACCAAGCCTGACCAGATGAAAGCCTCTCTTCTCTCAACCCCGGAACCTGGTCCTCGGAAACGTGATGTCCGCGGTCGTGGGAGTGGCGGTGGCAAGGAACATCGCCTCCGCCGCTCAACTCGCCCTTCCGGCGGCGATCGCCGTGAACGTGTCCATCAGTTCGTCAGGACCGCGGAAAGAAGTCGCCCGAAGGGCCCCGAATGACAGACGAATCGCGGGATTCAAGGTTCCGGCTATCGACAGCCTCCTTAAGGAGCCTCGCCCGACGGAGTCCCAGCCACATCGTGCCCGTGATGACCGCCACCAGCAGCCAGAAGTAGAGGTAGCCGTTCTGCCAGCGGATCTCGGGCATCACGTCGAAATTCATGCCGTAGACGCCACAGATGAACGTCAGTGGTAGAAAGATGGTGCTGACCACCGCCAGCCGATTCATCGTCTGGTTGGTGCGGAACGTGACCCGCGTCAGCGAGAGAGACATCGCGCTTTCGAGGATCTCGCGGTTGGAGCCGATGTCGGCCATCAGGTTGTCGAGCATCCCGATCATCTGTCCGAGAAAGTCGAGCGTCGACCTGCTAATCAGGTTTGTCCGCCGCGACACCAGTTCTTCGAGCAGTCGCCGCGCCGGCAGGGCATCGTTGCGAAGCATGACCAGCGCGTCGGAAACCTCGCTCAACCGTGTCAGGCCCACGTCATCAGCAGACTCGTTGAGCAAGTGACGGAGGTCTTCGACGGCATCCTCGAGACGGTTCTCCGTAGCCAGGAAAGCCTCCACCTGGCGGCTCCAGATTTCATAGATCAGAAAGCTTGGGGTGGACGCATGCTGCTCGAAGTCGTGGCTGTAGTCGCGGCGGACGGCCGTCAGGATCGTCGAAGCGCCCGTCCGAATCGTTACCAGGAACGAATTTCCGACGACCACATCAAGCACGTCGGCCGGCGGCGTTTCTCGCCCACCCTTCGTGGCGTCAATCGAGGCGTTGACGATCCGCATATGGATGAGATCGTTGTTGCGGAGCAGTTGCGAATGGCAGCGGCTAGGAGCGGCGGCGTGGGCGGCGGCAAAATCACCCAGATCGACGCCTTCGCCGCACTGACCGCCAATCTGCTGGCGGAGCGTCTCCGCGCTTGTCTGCCGGAGATCGACGTCGATCCAGACAAACCGTCCAGCCGCCACATGACTGGAGATCTCCTCGGGGGTGATCCTGCCCCGGCTGCGGTCACCGAAATCGAACCATTCAACGTGGATGCCGGGTGATTCGAAAGGGATGGTCTCGTCGGCCATAGCAAACTCGGGCGGAGCGGCTGAAGCCCGCCTTCCGACGGAACACTTCAGCCACGACAATCGGCTCCCCGGCGGAATCCGTGGGTGAAAGCGGGAGGGAGGAAGGTCCTGCTTTCGGGCCTCGTCGACCGCCGCATCCAGCGGCGGGGTGCTTTATCCACAGCCTATGAACGCTCAGGCCGTCACCGCTGTGTTCGAAGTAAATCCCATCAGGCGTGTGTGGCTCTGAGTCTACCACGTGTCTCACCAGCCGGCCCGGCCCATCCCCGCGGGCGGCCTTCTCGTTCTCCCCGTCGGCCCTTCTGGCTGCCGGGCGTGTTCCCTTCTCCAGGCTCCGGCTCGCTGCGTTGGCGGCCGGTGTGCCCCAGTCCGAGGTCGAGTGGTTAAAAAATAAGTTACCGAGGTCGGCTGACAGGCAGTCAACATGGACCTCACGCCCTCATTCCTCTACAAGTCCCGGAGTTCCCCTTCCAGATCATGGGCGGCGAATGACTCCCGTCACGGCCGACCCTTTACAACCGCAACATCCCATGTCCCGATGGCACACAGCGGCGATGGTCTTGGTCGTCGCTCTCGCCGGCGGGATGCTGTCTTTGGCCGCGGGCTGCGCTGCCCGGGAGACGTTCCTCACCCCGAAAAACCTTTCGAGTGATCTCCAGCCATCCTCGGTCGAGAGGACCGGTGACGCAGACACCGCAGCACGGCACTCCATCCAATTGGCCAGCGGAGACGCCGACGATGAACCGAGACGACTCACGGAGGCTGCTACCCCACCAGGGCGATTTGTCGTTGTCAGTGGCGAGGTGCGCAAACCCGGCGAGTTCATGTTTCCAGAGGGGCGGGACTTCAGGGTTCTTGAGGCCGTGGCCCGGGCCGAGGGAATCCCGAACAAGGTGGTCGACACGGTGATCGTGTGCCGCAAGCAGAAGGGACGCGATGAGCGGGCCTTGATCCTGGTGAGCCTCCGCAAGGCGACTCGAAGCGAGGTCGAGAACATTCGGCTGATGCCCGGTGACATTGTGAGCGTTGAGCCGAACCTGACCACATTGATGAAGGACTCGTCCGGATACGTCGGCGCTGCGGCAATGGGAGGCGGCATGATGTTGATGGGCGGCCCCAACTGAACGGCGATGCGATGCCCCTCCTTCCGCGCGTGATCGGCGGCGGTGCTCGACTTCCTGCCGGAGGTGGAAATGGCTGGGCCTTCGGCCCTGCCGGCAATGAAAATCCCGATCCGGCGGTTCTCTGCGGTGACATCCGCTCGGCAATCGCACCGG
>JBAWVV010000248.1:0-6560 GCA_037147115.1 Planctomycetia bacterium
GGGAGGATGAGCTCCCGGGCCCAAACCGGAGGCCACTCGGCGCGGCGCCGGAGCCAGCCGGCGCCATCAGCCCCGGCACCGAAACCTTGGGAAGCGGGGGAGGAGGGACAAACGTTGGCGCCGACGAGCCCCGGCCCGGGGCTGAAGACCCACCATCTCCAATTCCCAGCTGCCGCCGCAGGCTCACGTTCTCTCCGGCCGTCCGCTCGAGCCTCGCACTCTTCGACAGGAGCTGGTCCTGGAGGTGGTAGATCTGGTCTTCCTGCATCCGCAGCTCCCGCTCGAGGAGTTGCTGGTTGAGGTCGGTCTTGCAACCGGCGAGCACAAGAAGGGCGCCGACCGACACGACCACCGGGTACGCCGCTCCCCGGCGGGATGCGCGGATCGGTCGCGCCCTTCGTGGGGCGCGGATGCTCCCTGCGGACCTGTGCATGATGCGCCTCCTGCGCGTCAGACGGTCTGGTACACGACTGCCCCCGGTCCTCCGGACCGGTCACGTGCCGTCAGGCGACGCTCTTGACCGCCGGCATCCTGTCGATCACCTCGTCGATGAGTCCGTAGTCGCGGGCCTTTTCCGCAGCCATGAAGTTGTCACGGTCGGTGTGCTTCTCGATCTCGTCGAGCGGCTGGCCGGTGTGCTTTTGGAGGATCAGGTTGAGCCGCTGCTTGATGTAGCGGAACTCCTTGGCGTGGATCATGATCTCCTCCGCCGTTCCCTCCATGCCGGCGAGCGGCTGATGGATCATGATCCGCGAGTTCGGCAGGGCTCGCCGCTTCCCCTTGGTACCGGCCGTGAGGAGCACCGCTCCCATCGAGGCGCACTGCCCGATGCAGTAGGTCGCCACGTCGCAGGTCACGAACTGCATCGTGTCGTAGATCGCCAGCCCTGCCGTGACGCTGCCACCGGGGCTGTTGATGTAGAGATGGATGTCGGACTTCGGGTCGTCGGATTGCAGAAAGAGCATCTGCGCGACGATGGCGTTGGCAACCTCGTCGTTGACTTGGCTGCCGAGGAAGATGATCCGGTCCTTGAGCAGGCGACTGTAAATGTCCATCGCCCGCTCTTCGCGGCCGCTCTTCTCGATGACGTAAGGGATGAGGGGCATTGGTCAGTCCTTCTCCTTGTCGTCGCCGGTCACGGGGGGCTTGGTGAGGATCTCGTCGACGAGCCCGTACTCCTTCGCCTCGGAGGCGGAGAGGTAGCGGTCGCGGTCGGTGTCCCTGGCGATCCGCTCGAGCGGCTGGCCGGTGTGATCCGCCAGGATCTCGTTGAGCACCGATCGCGTCTTGAGGATCTCTTCGGCTTGGATCTCGATGTCGCTGACCTGGCCGCCGACCTGGCCGTACGGCTGATGGATCATCACCTTGGCGTGCGGGAGGGCGAACCGCTTCCCCTTGGCCCCGCCGGCGAGGAGGACGGCTCCGCCGCTGGCGGCGATCCCCACGCAGTAGGTCGCCACGGGGCAGGAAAGGATCTGCATCGTGTCGTAAATCGCCATCGTCGAGGTGACGCTGCCGCCGGGCGAGTTGATGTAGAAGTGGATGTCCTTGCGCCGGTTGTCGCTCTGCAGGTAGAGCAGCTTCATCACGAGCTCGTTGGCATTTCCGTCGAAGATCTCCCCCTGAAGGAGGATGATCCGATTCTCGAGGAGTAGGTCGCCGAGCGTCATCTGCCGCTGCCGCTGGTAGTCGCGGGAGGCGCTGGACGAGCGCGGATCGAAGGAACGGTCAGGCATGGTGGGGACCCGGGAGGGAACGCGGGACGAACGGGACTTTCAATCCGGGGGGACGCGGTATTAACGCCGCGGAGCACGCACCGCGGCGGCCTCGGCGTGGTTGGCGGTCGGGATCTCTTCATCGCCCACCAACGCACCACAGACCGCATGATCAACGGCGTCGGCGTCGGGCTTGGGGAACTCAAACGGAATGTCGGCGAACGTGGCGCTGGCCGTGATCAGATCGAGCGTCTTCCGCTCGATAATCTGATTGCGGAGAACATCCATCAGGCCGCGCTTCTCGAGGCTGGCGCGCACCCGCCGGGGCGACTCCCCGGACTGCGCCGCGATCGCGCGGATCTCCTCGTCGTAGTCGGCCGCAGTCTCGGAGATCGTTTCGTCCTCGGCGATCCGTTCAAGGATGAAATGCTCCTTGAGCGCCTTGGCGGTGCTGGCCATCACCGATTGCCGAAGTTGGTTGACATGGCGGCGGATCGAATCGTCGTCGAAGCCGCTGCGGCGCAACTCCAAGATCGCCCGCTCCAATTCGCGCTGGCTCTGACGGCGGAGGAGATCGGGAGGAAGATCCCAGTTGGCCGAGGCCGTCAGGGCACTGGCCACCTGCTTGCGGACCTCGCGGCGCTGGTGCCAAGCCAGCTGCCCATCGAGTTGCCCGCGGAGGGCCTCCCGGAGGGCGTCGGCATCAGCGAAGGGGCCCAATTCGCCGAGGACATCCTCGGAGAGCTCCGGCAATTCGAGCTTCTTCACCTCGACGACGGTCAACTCCATCGTGACATCCTTGCCGCGGAGCGCCTCGACGGCTGCCTCGCTCGAGATGGTCAGCGGTACTGTCATCGGCTGGCCCGGCTTCGCCGTGGCGACGAGCTTGGCAAACCCAGGCACCTCGGCATCGGCCAGCGAGAGTTTCTCGCGAACCACGATCTCGACCTCATTGGCCTCGGAGAGAACGGTGTCACCGTCGAGAAAGCGGAGATTGGCCACGATGAGATCCCCCTCGGCGGGAACGCCTTCGTGGGGGACGAGGCGACTGCGGTCGCGGAGAACATTGGCGAGGGCCTCGTCGACGTCCTTGTCGGAGATGTCGCGCGTCGGCCGCTTGATCGAGAGCCCCTTCCACTGCGGCATCTCGAACTCGGGGCGGACCTCAATCGCGAATTCGAACGTCATCGGCCCGTCGTCGGGGAGAACGACCGCGCCGACGTCGAGTTCCGGCTCGCTGATCGGGGAGAGCTTCTCCGTCTCCGACACCTGCGTCATGGCATCGGCGAGGAGTTTGGAGCGGATCTGCTCGGAAAGCTCGGTCTTGAACCGGCTCCCGACGAGCGCCTTCGGGGCGCGCCCGGGGCGGAACCCCGGCAGTTGGGCCGTCGGCACCATCTCGCCGATGCACTCGGCGTGGTAGCGGGCAATGTCTTCGCGCGGAATCGAGACCCGCACCTTCCGCTGGCAGGTCGACACTTTGTCGATGGCGACGTCGAGCTTCAGCGGGGGCCGCTCTCCCGGCAGGGGGGCGGCAGGGGCGGAATCGAGCGCGGCGGTATCAGACATGGACGCTTCCGGGACGGAGAGGACAAGGAGAGGAATCGGGACGGCAGACGGGCGGGGATCGTGGCAGCTGACGAGGGGAATCGTACGGTGGCAGGGAACAACAGGCGAGGTGACATCCCCTCCACCCGATCGATCGGCCACCGGCTGACGATCCTGCCCGCAACGATCGACGATCGGCTGGGCGGGGGCGTAGTCAGGTCGGGAACGGCAACAGCCCCCGCAGGGAGCCAAGCCCCCCTGGAAGGATGCCCTTCCGCGGACGGTTCGAGAAGACCGGAAAAGACAACGAGAGCGGGTGATGGGATTCGAACCCACGACAACCACGTTGGCAACGTGGTGCTCTACCAACTGAGCTACACCCGCACGAAAACAGAACGCACCGAAAGGACTGAAACTGCCGGGACCGAATCCCAGCTCCGCATCTTACCGCGCCGGGGGGCCGGGATCACTCCCGATTCACAAAACGTGAAAACCGTCCGCGCTCGCCCGCCCGCTCCAACGCACCGACCACTTCCAGCCGGAGGAAACCTTCTGGATCACTGGGATTCTAGGAGGGCCCCGGGGTGGCCGCAAGGTCATCGCCCGGGGAGATGGGCATTTCGGGGGGAGGAGGAAAGAGGGCTCCCGATTCGCTTACAATCATGGGCGTTCGGGGGCTGGCAGGAGAGGAGTGATGCTCGTCCGTTTCGTGGTCGTCGAGCCGGAATCGAAGCGCGGGAGCCACGCGGTTCGCCTGCCACTCCTCGTGGGGCGGAGCCGCGAGGCGAAATTCCGCATTCAGCAAGAGCGTGTCAGCCGGCGACACTGCGAGTTCACCGTCGACGACGGAGTCGTGTTCGTGCGCGACCTCGGCAGTACCAACGGCACCCACCTGGAGGGAACAGCCGTGTCGGCCGACCATCCGACCCGCGTTCCCCCCGGAGCGTTGCTGCGCGTCGGCGGCATCGGCTTCCTCGTCGAATACGACCGCTTCGCCGAGACGCCGACGGTGGAACTGCGGACCAACGATCTGGCGGCCACCAAGACACTCGGCCCGGGAGGGGAGGGGCATTCCGACATCGACATCCGTTTTGAGGACGATGATCCACCCGTCCCGGCGGGGCCGCGGGCGGATGGTCCTCGGAGAGCCCCCTCCCCGCCGGCCGCGCCCCCGCAGCCGGCGGCCGACGATTCGGCTGCCGACGACGGCGAGGAATTGCGACGCTTCCTCGAAGGCCTCGGCTAACACCCCAGAACCCGCGGGGCGGCGGGACGACGAAGCGGGCGACCGCAGCGATGCAGTAGAAACGAATCAGGGGGGCGTGGCGGGACGACGTCCCTTTCCCTTCGGCGGCGGGGGCATGAGCGGATTGACGAGCGTCACCTTGATTGACGAAGCGAGCAACTGCCCCTTCTGGAGGTATTCGCCGTCGAGCTCAACATCGTCGCCGATCCCAGCGACCGCGAGGTTCGCAGTGGCGACTTCAAGCTCGGCTTCCGGGGCGACCGGAATCTCGAACCTGTCGCGGCCGATCTGAACGACGATCCGGTCTCCGTCGACCGACTTAATGAAGCCGCTCACGAGGTACGTTCCCGGCGGGCGCTTCCCCCCGGGCCGCTTCGCCTTCGTTTCGGAAAAACCGGAGGCGTTTCCGGTCACTCCGGGGGTGCCGGAACCGGGGAAGATCACCTTCTCCACCGGTTGTGTCACCTTCCCGAGCTCGTCGAGCTCGACGGAGCACTCGACGAATTGCTTCGGCATCAGCATCGCGCGCGCGGCGGTACCGCTGACCTCGACGGTGGCGCCGGGCGCGGCGGCGACGATCCAGGTTTCACCGGAGTTCTTCACCCGGACCTGGAGCCGGCCCGGGGCGATCGCCATCAACGTCCCCTCGCGGTCGGCTCGATCGAGCCGCTGCGGACCGGCGGGCTGGGCGAGCGTTGGCCCCGCGCCGAACATCATCCCCAGGACGGCGGGAAGGATCATCCGCCAGCCGACGGCAATCCCTCCGGATCCCCCCGACGCACGGCACACCGCGCCCGATCGAGGAACGCCGGAACCAAAACCGCCAGATAATCCGCCGCGACCGTCCATTTGGTGATTGCTCCACTGCCAGACCACACTGGACTCCCCGGAGCCACTATACCGCTCGACCGCAGTCGCCGACCAACGAGCCTACCGGTCCCTCCCCCTCACCCCGGCCCATCCGCACACCATGTCCAACGCCCCCCGCCGTGTCACCATCCTCGACCTTGCGGCCGCGAAACGGGACCACCGGCTCCTCTCCATGATCACCGCCTACGACTGGCCGACCGCCAAGCTCGTCGATGGCGCCGGCGTCGACTGCATCCTCGTTGGCGACAGCGTGGCGATGGTCGTGGGGGGACGCGATTCGACGATCCCAGCCACCCTCGATCAGATGATCTACCACGGCGAGATCGTCGCCAGAGCCAGTGCCCATGCGATGGTGGTCGTCGACCTCCCCTTCCCCTACCAACATCTCGGCGTCCGATCGGCCATCGAGGCCTGCGCCCGGATTCTCAAAGAGACCGGCTGCCAGGGGGTGAAGCTCGAGGGGACGGCCGGCCAGGCTGACGTGATCGCCGGCATCGCTGCCGCCGGCATCCCCGTGATGGGGCATGTCGGCTTGCGGCCGCAGGCCGTCCACCAGCTTGGCGGATACCGGATGCAGCGGGACGGGGAACGGCTGATGGCCGACGCCCGCGCCGCTGCCGATGCCGGGGCCTTCGCTGTCGTCCTCGAGTGCGTTCCTCAGGAGATCGCAAGGACGGTCTCCGCAGCCCTCGAGATCCCGACGTTCGGGATTGGCGCCGGGCCCCACTGCGACGGCCAAGTGCTCGTGTTCCACGATCTCGTCGGGCTGTCGTTGGAGCGGGTGCCGAAGTTCGTCCGCAGCTACGCCGACACCAAGACGACGATCGCCGAGGCGCTGGGCCGCTGGCGACGCGACGTCGAATCAAGCGACTTCCCCGGCCCCGCCGAGACCCGCGGCTGACGACGGACCGGCCCACGACGCACAAAGAGCTTCCGCCGCGGCGCGATGACTTTCACTCAGGGGAGAACGACCTCGTCGGAAATCACGACCGGCCGGCTCGTGCTCACCGCCGACACCGGCGTGGGGAGGCTGGCGCTCGGCACCGGGCCGGGCGCTCCACCGGGACCCGACGGCAGGATCGGCGCCCCGGCGCCCCCCGGCAGCATCGTGCCCCCTTGATGGATCGTCGAGCTCCCGGGGACGATCGTCGTCCCGGCGGGGAGGCCCCCCTCCATCATCC
>JBAWVV010000249.1:0-6540 GCA_037147115.1 Planctomycetia bacterium
AGGCACGTTCATTTTCCCGGTCGTCGCTGATTCCGGCGGCCTGCACGCCTGCTGCCATCTCCTTGCCACTAAAATGCCGGAAGAACCCCAAGAAGCTCGTCTGAGGACTGGCGAGCCTCCCCCGACAGGCTGCTGAGGGGGCACTGCTCGACCCCTCGGCCGGCACCGCCGCCCAGCAGGTCCTCGCCCGGATCCCCGACTGGCGGATAGGGATCGAGGCCAGCGTGGACTGCCGACCGACGGCAGCCGGTCGGAGGCCCCGTCATGGGCACGGCAGCCCGTGATTGGCGCCGTGCAGGTGAGTCAATTGACCACGCCGCCCCCCGCTGGTTCAATCCGTTCGGCATCGGGCGGAGGACCGCCATGCCGACAGTCGACATTCCGGGCGGAAGGGAAGGAGCTCGCAGGCGTGACCAGGCACATCTTCGTGACCGGCGGGGTCGTCAGTTCGCTCGGCAAGGGGCTGACGAGCGCGTCGATCGGCATGCTCCTCGAGGCCCGCGGCCTCAAAGTGAGGATGCAAAAGCTCGATCCCTACATCAATGTCGATCCGGGGACGATGAGCCCCTACCAGCACGGCGAGGTGTACGTGCTCGACGACGGGAGCGAGACCGATCTCGATCTCGGGCACTACGAGCGCTTCACCTCCACGCCGCTGACGCGCGAGTGCAACTACACCACCGGGCAGATCTACCTCTCGGTGATCAACAAGGAACGGCGCGGGGAGTTCCTCGGCAAGACCGTTCAGGTGATCCCCCACATCACCAACGAGATCAAGCAAAAAGTGCTCGATCTCGGCTCCCCAGGCACCGACATCGTGATCACCGAGATCGGCGGCACGGTGGGCGACATCGAGAGCCTCCCGTTCCTCGAGGCGATCCGGCAGATCCCGCTGGCGGCCGGGCGGGAGAACTGCATGTTCATCCACCTCACGCTCGTCCCCTATCTGAAGGCGGCCGGTGAGCTGAAGACGAAGCCGACGCAGCACTCCGTCGGCATCCTCCGGCAGATCGGCATCCAGCCCGACGTCCTCGTCTGCCGCACCGAGCGGTCTCTCGACGTCTCCGACCGGGAGAAGATCGCGCTGTTTTGCAATGTCCCGCTCGAGGCGGTGATCGAGGAGCGCGACAAGGATTTCTCGATCTACGAGGTGCCGCTGTCGCTCCAGTCCAACCGCATCGACGACATCGTTCTGCGGCGCTTCGGGATCCAGGCCCCGCCAGCCGATCTCGATGCCTGGCACGACATCCTCCACCGGCTCCGTAACCCGGAGCACGAGGTGTCGATCGCGCTGGTGGGGAAGTATGCCGAGCACCGCGACGCCTACAAAAGCATCTACGAGGCCCTCGACCATGGCGGCATCGCCCGCCACACGCAGGTGCGCGTGCAGGCGATCAACAGCGAGGATATCGAGCGGGAGGGGGCCGAGCGGCTCCTGGCCGGGTTCGACGGGCTCGTCGTGCCCGGTGGCTTCGGCGAGCGGGGCATCGAGGGGAAGGTGGAGGCGATCGGCTTCGCCCGCGCCCGGAAGCTCCCCTTCCTGGGAATCTGCCTGGGGATGCAGTGCGCCGTCATCGACGCAGCGCGGAATCTCGCTGGGCTCGCCGATGCCCATTCCACCGAGTTCGCCCGCAACACCCCCCATCCGGTCATCTGCCTGATGGAGGAGCAGGAGGGGGTTGAGGCGAAGGGAGGCACGATGCGACTCGGCGCCCAAGCCGCGGTTCTGACCGAGGGCTCCAAGGCGGCGGCGGCATACGGGGCGACCCGGATCAGCGAGCGGCATCGCCACCGCTATGAGTTCAACGAGCGCTATCGTCGCCGGCTCGAGGAGGCCGGGATGCTGATCGCCGGAACGAGCCCCGACGGGGCGCTCGTGGAGATCGTCGAGCTCGTCGATCATCCCTGGTTTGTGGCGGTGCAGTTCCACCCTGAGTTCAAGAGCAAGCCAACCGCCGCCCATCCGCTCTTCTCCGGGCTGATCGCCGCCGCGGTGGAGCGGCATGCCGGCAGTGCCTGGGCGACCGGCCACACCTGATCGTTCTCCATCGCTTTCTTTTTTATTTCGAGAGGAGGTTTTGATGTCCGACGAAACGCTGTCGTCCCCCGGGGACGATGAGGAGATGACCGAGGGGCCGGGGGGAGCGCCGCCGGCGACGTTTGAGTTTCTTGTCCACACCCTCTTCACCCAGGCGCTGATGGCCCTGGGGCGGATCCCGAACCCGATCACGAAGCAGGCGGTGACGAATCTCGCCACAGCCAGGCATTTTGTCGGCATGCTCGCGATGCTCGAGGAGAAGACGAAGGGAAACCTCGACCGAGACGACCGCCGTCTCCTCGACGAGGCCCAGCATCAACTCCGCGTCCTCGTCCTCCAGGCGACCGGCTCAGATCCTGGCAAGGCGGGGCGGGTATGAGCTTCCGCACCGCGGTCCTCGTCGCGTCGATCCTGTTCTCAACACGGTTGGCGACGGCCGAGCCCGAACTGGCGGCCAAGTTTGACCTCGGCCGCCAAGACGACCGGGTAAGCGTGACGGTCGATGGGGACGAGTTCACGAGTTACCGCTTCACAGGCCACGACAAGCCGATCCTCTATCCGCTTTGCGCCCCGGGGGGCGTTCCCCTGACGCGATCGTGGCCGATCGAGAAGGGAGTGGCGGGGGAGCCAGAGGATCATCCCCACCACGAATCGCTCTGGTTCACGCACGGGAGCGTTAACGGCCACGACTTCTGGGCGCCGCGGGCCCATGGCGCCGGCCCCGATGGGCCGATTCCCCACGTGGAGCATGTCTCGATCGACCGCTGCGAGAGCGGCGAGACTGGGATCCTCGTGACGACGAGCCGATGGGTCGATCCCGACGGGCAGCCGGTGCTCACCGAGCATCGGACGATGGTCTTCTCCGCCGATGAGACCGCGCGGTCGATCGAGGTCACGCTCGAGCTCGTTGCCGACTCTGGGCCAGTGACCTTCGGCGACACGAAGGAGGGGAGCTTCGCGCTCCGAGTCCGCCCACAGCTCCAGCCGAAGGATTCCAACGGCTCGCAGGGGGCCAGCGGCAGGCTCGTCAATTCCGAGGGGCTCGTCGACGGCGCAGCGTGGGGGAAGCGGGCCCGGTGGGTCGACTACTCCGGCACCGTCGACGGCAAAGCTTACGGCATCGCGATGCTCGACCATCCCGCCAACCTCCGCCATCCGACCTGGTGGCATGCCCGCGAATACGGGCTCTCGGGGGCCAATCCCTTCGGCATCCACGACTTCTCCGGTGAGCCGGAGGGGGCCGGAAACCATACGATTCGCCAAGGGGAAACGCTCGTTCTGCGCTACCTCGTCGTCTTTCACGAAGGGGATGCCGGGGCAGCGGGGATCGACCGCCGCTGGAAGATTTGGACGGAGGAGACGAGCCGATGACAGCCAAATTGCTCGACGGCAAGGCCATCGCCGGGCGGATCGAGGACTCGCTCCGCGCCGAGGTGGCAACGTTCTCCCGGCTGGAGGGGCGAGCGCCCAGGCTGGTGGTGGTGCTCGTGGGGGAGATGGCGGCGAGCGCCTCCTATGTGAAGAGCAAAGCGAGCGCAGCGGCGCGGGTCGGCATCGACGCAGAGGTGGTGCGGGCGGCGGCGACGGCCGACACCGAGGCGCTCGTAGCGCTTGTCGGGGCCCTCGCCCGCGATGAGCATGGCCCGGCCGACGGCATCCTCGTGCAACTGCCCCTCCCCGGGCATGTCGACACGCAGCGGGTCCTCGATGCGGTGCCTGCCGACCGCGATGTCGACGGTTTCCATCCGGAGAATGCCGGGCTCCTCTCCCAGGGGCGCCCCCGGTTCGTCCCCTGCACGGCGGCGGGTGTGCAGCGGATGCTCGTCGATTCCGGGATCGAGACGGCGGGAAAACATGCCGTCATCATCGGCCGCAGCGACATCGTCGGAAAGCCGCTGGCCCTCCTCCTCTCCGCGCGGGGCACCGGCGGCGATGCCACCGTGACGATTTGCCACAGCCGTTCTGAGAACCTCGCCGCGATCTGCCGGCAGGCCGACATCCTTGTGGCAGCCGTCGGCAAGCCGGGGCTGGTCACGGCCGAGATGGTGAAGCCGGGGGCGGCCGTGATCGACGTCGGGATCAACCGGATCGCCGATCCTGCGGCGAAGGGGGGGAGTAGGCTGGTTGGGGATGTTGACTTCGCCCCGGTGGCCGAGGTGGCGGGGGCGATCTCGCCGGTTCCCGGAGGCGTCGGGCCGCTGACGGTGGCGATGCTCCTGGCCAACACCCTGTTGGCGGCCGAACTGCGGATGGGGCAGGGACCGCGGTAAAAAACTCCCGGTCAACTTCCCTTGAACCGTGGGGCAGCGAGGGCTATCTTCCCGCCCCCAGAGCGTCGCTCAATTCGCCGGCTTGCCTGGCTTGCCGATTGTCCGCCGCCTGCCCCGGAGGATCCCGCCGAATCGCGGTAACCCCTCCACCCCGTTTCTTCCGATCCACAAGAGGCCGCTGGAGGACGTCGTGTCCAACCCAGGCTATGAAACCGTTTCCCCCGGGGGGCGACGGCATGACGGTGATTCAGTGGCAGCGCCGGGCCAACTCCCGGCGCCCCTAGGGTCATCGTCGCGGGGATTAGGAAACAAACCATCCATGGACTATTTCCTCCGTGCTCTTCGGGACGCCGCCAAGAGTTGGCCGCTCCTGCTGGCGTCGTTCCTCTGCTCGGCCGGCGTCGCCAGCCTGTGGGGCGCGAACATCGCCGCCCTCTTCCCGATCATCGAAGTCACGCTCAACGGCGACTCCCTGCAATCGTGGAACGGGCGGCGAATCGAAGACGCCCGGAAGCGGATCGAGATCAACAACACGCAGGAGAAGGTGATCGGCGAGCAACTCGCCGCCAATAGGCTCTCCCCGGAAGAGGCCGCGAAGGCGCGGACAACCCTCGACACCGTGATTCTGAGCAAGCGGGCCGACGAGGCGCTCCTCTATTCCTCCGAAAAGCTCGACCCCTGGCTCCACCGCTTTCTCCCCGCCGACCCGTTCACGACGGTGCTGTGGGTGGTGGCATTCGTCGTTGTCAGCACGTTTCTCAAGCATGCCTTCCTGCTCGTCAGTACGCTCCTCGTGGCGTGGGTGGCGACCAACATCACCCGTGACATCCGCCTGAAAGTGTTCGACAAGGCACTCGCCGTCGACCGGGCCCAGTTCATGCGGCATGGGTCGGCCGGCTTCATGGCCCAGGTCACCGGCACCTCCGAGATGCTCGCCAGCGGGATCACGTGCGTCTTCGGCGGCGCGGTCACCGAACCGCTCAAGATCTTCGCCTGTTTGGCGGGGGCTTTTTGCATCTCCTGGCAACTGACGCTCGCTTGTCTCACGCTCGCCCCGGCCGTCGGCTTCATGATGGTGTGGCTCAACCGCCGGATCCGGGCGATTTCGAGGAACATCCTCACGAAGTCGCTCGGCTTCCACCACGTCCTCCTCGAAGCGTTCAACAACGTGCTCACCGTCCAGGCCTATACCATGGAGGAGTTTGAGCGGCAGCGCTTCCGCACCTGCACGAAGGACATGCTCAACACGGGCATGAAGCACACCTTCTACTACGCGCTGGCCAATCCGATCACCGAAGTTCTCGGCATCGGCATGGTGGCGACGTCGATCGCCGTCGGGGCCTGGCTCGTCATCAATCAGCAGACCGAGATCTTCGGGATCACGATGTGCGAGCGGCCGATGACGGTGCCGGGCATCATGGTGTTTTTCGGGATGCTCATCGGCGCGAGCGATCCGGTCCGCAAGCTCTCCGGAGTGTTCACCGGGGTGAACGTCGGCATCGTCGGTGCCCAGGCCCTCTATCCGCTCCTCGACACCCCCTCGACGCTCCACGAATCCTCCACCCCGCGCACGCTCCCCCGTCCGCACCGCGAGATCCGCCTCGAACGCGTCTCCTTCAGCTACGACGGCATCGACACCGTCCTCGACGACGTCAGTGTCTCGATCAACTTCGGTGAGCGGGTGGCGATCGTCGGCCCCAACGGCGGCGGCAAGAGCACGATGGTCAACCTCATCTGCAGGTTCTACGACCCGTCGAAGGGGCAAGTCCTCATCGATGGCGTGCCGCTCACGGACGTGTCGCTCAAGGACCTCCGCAGCCGGATTGCCCTGGTGACGCAGCAGACAGAGCTGTTCAACGAGTCGATCCTCTACAACATTCGTTACGGCCGTTGGGACGCCAGCGAGGAGGAGATCTTCGAGGCGGCGAAGAAGGCCCATGCTCATGAGTTCATCAGCGACTTCCCCGGTGGCTACGGCACGATGGTGGGCCCCAACGGCTTCCGCCTCTCCGGTGGCCAGCGGCAGCGCATCGCCCTGGCGCGGGCCTTCCTGCGCAACGCCGAGATTCTCGTCCTCGACGAAGCCACCAGCCAGATCGACGTCGAGAGCGAACGGCTCATCCACGAGGCTCTCGCCCGCTACGTCGAGAACCGGACAGTGATCATGATCACGCACCGGGCAAGCACGCTCGAGCTGGCCGATTCGATCCTCCAGGTGGAGCACGGCAAGGT
>JBAWVV010000250.1:0-6527 GCA_037147115.1 Planctomycetia bacterium
GATCCGATCCTCGAGGCCGCGGGTGCCGCCCGAGATCAGCTCGTCGAGGATCACGGCATGGAGGTCACCGATCTCGTGGCCCGCGCCGGTCGTCAGGCTCGCAAAGCCGACCTGTTCGTTGACGAGGTCGTGGCGCGTGAGCCCGCGGCGGTTGAACGGGAGTGGAACGCTCAGTCGACTTGCCAGGATCGTCTCGACCGGCGGGATTGGATCGATGACCGGGCCGCCGTCGACGCGAAACAGCCCCATGGCTACCCCCGTATCCACCGCCTCGATCAGCGACTCCGGGGTGAATCGCGACAGCTGCGGCTCGTCGAGGAGCATGGGGAGCGACCAACTCGCCTGCCCCATGACCTCGAGCATCCGGTCGTGAGGTGGACCGGCAATTCCGGCCGTCACGCCGCCGTAGGTGACGGTGTGTGGCAGTGACGCTTGGGGCGAGGCGGTCCTGAAGAAGAGGTCTTCCGACGCCTCGGCCCGCTGACGCGGCGTCCACGTTTCCCGCGGCCGTGGGGAAAAAAGGTCCCAGCGGAACATCGCGTTGGCGTGGTGGTCCTTGAGCGTCTCGAGCGTCGAGAGGTCGGCACCCTGAAACTGGCTGGCGAACTGCGGCTTCGCGCACAGCTCCCAGTGGTTGTGGTGGTAGGGCAGGCGGCCCGCGTGCCTGAGGCCGATGCTGTCGAACATCGCGAGCACGTCAGCCACGTGGAACACCGTCCAGTGTTCGTTGAGGTATTCGTGGGCCACGTAGTGGAGGTCGGCCTGGAGGAGCCGGTCGACGAGTTGGGCCGCCAGCGGCTGGTCATGGAAGAGGGGAATGTCGGCCTTGCGCATCTCGGCGACGATGGTGAGCGCCTGGCGGACGCGGTCGATGCTGTCGCCTTCAGCCCGCTCGGCAAAGTGCCGCAGCAGCGTGCGGACGGGAAGCAGGCTCGACCAGCCGGGCATGCAGTTGTAGGACACCTCGACCAAGCCGTCGGGCTTGAGGTGCCGGCGGATGATGTCGAGCACGCACCGCCGCAGCTCCGGGCTCACCCAGCTGAACACGCCGTGGAGCGCGATGAAGTCGAACATCGGCAGGTCGGCGGGCATGTTCGCGAAGTCGGCGCAAAGCACCCGCACGTTGCGCAGGGCCGTGGCGTCGACCTCCTGCTCGATACGCCGGGTGTGCACGGGCATGAAGTCGACGCCCGTGAAGCGGCTCCGCGGATTTGCCGCCGCGAGCGCCAGGAGCGTGCTGCCAAAGCCACAGCCGAGCTCCAGGAAGTCGAAGCCTCGGCTCACCGTGGGCGGCCGAATCCCCTGCAGCGATGCGACATATCGCATCCGGGCCGGGGCCATGAACGGATAATAGCCGGGCAGGTAGGCGACATCGGTCACATAGCCGACCGAGGGGGGATTTGCTGACGGCATGGCGCGACACCTCTTGAATCCAATCGACAGTGAAAATCTTGGAGCCCGAGGATAGCCGGGCTGGCCCCGGCCCGCATGGCGGAAAGGCTGGTGGTGAGAGTAAGATTCGACCCATGGCAAAGTCGCTTCCCAACGAAATCCCTCTCCTCCCCAGCCTTCTCGACAGGCTGCTTGATGACCATCCGGAGGAAAGCCGGGAGCCGGCGTGGCGGGAGGTTCAGGTGGTCCGCTTGCTCAAGACGAGCCTCTGCCGCGACCTCCAAAATCTCCTCAATGCCAGTCGCATGTTAGCGGTGATCCCTGAGCGTTACGCAGCCCTGAAAACGTCGCTGCTCAACTATGGGCTGCCCGACCTGCAGAGCATGGAGGTTCGGGAAGACCACGACCTCGGGCACTTGTGTCGGCTGATCGAAGAGTCGATTCAGGCCTTCGAGCCTCGGCTTCAGGGGGTGCGAGTGCGACCCGTCATCGACGCCGATGACAAGAAGCCGATCGACCGCCGCGTCCGGTTTGAGATCGAGGCCGTGCTCGTCGTTGAGCCGTTGCGGGAGCCGGTGCTCTTCTCCTCGTCGCTCGATGTCGCCAGCGGGGAGTTCGCCGTGGAGGGCGGGGCATGAGCGACGACCTGCTGCCGTACTACGACCGTGAGCTGGCGATTCTGAGATCGCTGGCCGGCGAATTCGCCGAACGCCATCCGAAGATCGCCGGCCGGCTCAGCCTGGGGCGTGACGAATCGCAGGATCCCCATGTCGAGCGAATGCTGCAGGGGGTGGCGTTTCTTGCGGCACGGGTTCAGAAGAGGCTCGATGACGACTTCCCCGAACTGACCGACGGCCTCCTCGATCTCCTCTATCCCCACTACCTCCGGCCGATACCGTCGCTGGCGATCGCGGAGTTCGCGATCGACCACAAGCAAGCGCAACTGACGACCGGCTACCGTCTTCCTCGCGGCACGGCGCTGGAGACCGAGGAGGTGGACGGGGAGCGGTGTCGCTACCGGACCTGCTTCGAGCAGCGTCTTTGGCCGCTGAAGATCGCCTCGGCGAGCCTTTCCGGGGCCCCCTTTCAGCTGCCTGTCATTCCCCCCGCGGGCGTCGTGGCCGTCCTCTCGATATCGATCGAGACCCTCTCCAGCGAGGTCCGCGTGGGGCAGATGGCGCTTGAGTCGCTCCGGCTCCACCTCCACGCCGAGGCTGGGCAGTCGATGCACGAGCTCTACGAGCTTCTGCTGACGAGGTGCCTGGGGGTGGTGGTTGCCGATGGACCGGCCGATCCGCAGGCCGTCGTGCTGCCACGCGATTGCCTCGTGGCCGCCGGATTCGAGCCCGCCGATGCCGCGATCCCTGACGACGCGCGGAGTTTTTCCGGCTACAGGCTGCTGTCGGAGTTCTTTACGCTCCCGCAAAAGTTCATGTTTGTCGATCTCAAGGGGCTTACGCCCAAGGTGATCGGCCGGATCGGGAAGACGATGCACGTCTCGATCCTGCTCTCGGCGACGAGCCGGGAATTGGAGCGGGTGCTCTCGGTGCGGGCGATCCGGCTGGGGTGCACGCCGATCGTCAACCTGTTCACGCAGCAGCTCGATCCGATGCGGCTCGATGGGGCGCGGAGCGAATACTGCGTCACCCCCGACGCGCGGCGGCCCCGGGCGGTGGAGATCTATTCTCTGGAGTCGGTGCAGGCCGCGCCTCCCGGCGACGATCCCGTCGACGTTCTCCCCTTCTACGCGGTGGCCGCTGGCGACGAATCGGTGCCCTCGGCCACTGGCGGCGGGCGGCGACGGCTCCGCTGGCAGGCGGCCCGTCGCACGCACCGCGAGCCGAGGCCAGACGGCGTCAGTGACGCCGCCACCGACACCTGGATCTCCCTGGTCGACGAGGTTGGCGGCCCGGCCGCGGTCGCCGACCTGATCGTTCACACGCGGGCGCTGTGCACCAACCGCAATCTCCCCAGCCGGCTCCCCTTCGCGGTGGGGCGCCCGCGGCTGACGCTACCCGACGGGCAGGGGCCGCTTGGGCCGGTGACGTGCCTGACGCGGCCCACGCGGCCGCTGCGGACGCTGCCCGGCCGGGGGGCCGCATGGAGAATCATCTCCCATCTCTCGCTCAACCATCTCTCGCTGACCGACTCAGGTGACGGCCGCGCCGCGCAGGCGCTGCGGGAGATGCTCAGGCTTTACCTCCTTGACGACCTCGACGACTACGACCAGAAGCAGCGGTGGATCCAGGGCATCATTGGCGTCTCGAGTCGTCGTGTCGCGGCCCGCGTCGGGGGGCGAGGGGGCGTCTGCCAGGGACTCGAGGTCCGCCTCGAGCTCGACGAAGAGCGGTTTTCCGACAAGGCGGCGTATCTGTTCTCGAGCGTCCTCGACCGATTCCTCGGTGCCTGGGTGAACATCAACGCCTTCACGCGGCTGGTGTCGACGTCGCGCGAGCGCGAGAGCCGTCGGGAGCAGTGGACCTGGCCGCCGCGTGCCGGCGGGAGGGGGCTCGCATGAGTGCCTCGTCCCCACCCGAGCCTTCGCCGGGAGGTGGCCAGACGCCGACGACCCGTCCGGTCCTCGAGCGGCTCTACCGCGAACCGCAGCGATTCGAGATTTTCCAGGCGGTGAGGCTGTTGTACGCGGAGGCCGTCGCCGACGCCGCAGCGGCCGACAGCACGGCTCCGCCGCCGCCAGGGAGCCAAGGGCTCGGTGCCCTTCCGGGCGCGGCGATCCGCTTTCATTCCTCGGCCACGCTCGGATTTCCCTCGGGGGCGATCACCTCGATCCGCCGTGGCACGCCGACCGACGGGGCGGCTGGGGCCGCCGACACCCATGTCGATGTCGCCTGCTTCGGGATGATCGGCCCGACCGGTACGCTCCCGCAGCACTACACGGCGCTGGTGGTGGAGCGGTCGCGGCGCTTCCGCGACACGACGCTTCGCGAGTTTCTCGACATCTTCGTGCAGCGGACCACAACGCTGCTCTGCCGGGCCTGGGCGAAGTACCGGCCGACGGTCCAGCAGGAATTGACGCTCCTCGCCGGGCAGCGGGTGACGTGGGACGAGGCCGCCGAGACGCCGCGCGACCCGGTGACGACGGTGGTGGCGTCGCTTGTCGGGCTCGGCGGCAGGGGGCTGACGCACCGGCTTGCCGCCGCTGATGATGTGGTCTTCCGCCACGCGGCCCATTTTTCCCGTCAGCCGCGGTCAGCCGAGTCGCTCGAGCGGCTCCTCCGGGATGTCTATCAGGTGCCGGTGCGAGTGGAGCAGTTCGTGGGACGATGGCTCGAGCTCGAGCGGCCCGACCAGACGGCGCTTGCCAGCCGCGACCGCCCCGAAGGGCTCAACGCCCGCCTGGGAGTCGACGCTATCGCCGGCCGGCGCGTCTGGGACGTGGAGTCGACCTTCGAGGTGGCCGTCGGCCCGCTCACCGCCGCGGACTTCCGTTCGCGGCTGCCAGGCACAGCGCGACTCGCGGCGCTCGGCGATCTCCTCCGGCTCTACGCGGGGCCGCAGTTTGAGATCCGCGTGCGATTGGTGCTCGCGGCGGCCGCGGTGCCGCCCTGCCGACTCGGCGGCGACGAGGCCGCGGTTTCCCTCTCGGGATCGCGGCTCGGCTGGACGACATGGCTCGGCGGAGGTCCGCGGCGCGATCGCGACGACGCAGTGTTCGCCGTCGGATAGCCCGCAGCCTCTACGAGAGCCGAGGCCCAGCTCACGGGAATGCACGCACCGAAAGTTCGGACTGGCAAGAGCCCCGTTGTCTCCCTTGGATCGAATGTCTATAATGGCAGCCCTAACGGGCACGTTTTGGCCCGCGATTGATTTCGAGGCCGACGGCAACCGGTTCGGCACAGCGTTGACTCGCCACCCCCTTGGACGGCCTGAGAATGTCCACAAACTACAACCGTTATCTTGATATTCACCTCTGCACAAGCAATGTTGCCAACACTAGGAATAAATATCCCGGCGCCGAAATGTACATTGGGGGCGGCAGGTATTTCTACGAATGGCCGTCCGACGTCATGATGCAGATGCGGTATCGGGAGTCGAAGGCTGAAGGCTTCACCTTCAACAACGACAATAAGGGAAATTGCAAGATTCTTGACGACGTCGAGTTGACCGAAGCAAATGCCCAGTGGCTGGTTCACAATTCCACTTTGGACACGACGGGCGGTAGCTCACGACTTTCCTCCTCGATCCATGACGAACTGAAGCAACTCCGGTATGTCGCCTGCATGGTGGCGCTCGAACACCTGAAGACGAATGACGTGTATCAGCAGTTGCGGAGTCTCATGCTTTGGATTTCAGACCCCGGCACCCGTAACAAACTGCGGATCAATTCCCACGGAAGCGGGGAGAACAATGGCGGTATGAGCATGGGAGGCGTGAGTCTGTCGCCCGATCAATTAGTCAGTGCGCTCGTGCGGCACGGGCTGACGCGGCCAAGCAGTCACATAGCGTTATACAACGGGCTGGCCCAGAACGCCCGCTGGAAACTCGATGAGGAGGGAGACAAATGTGAGTACTGCCGCGAGAATTTCCAGGTGTATAGGCGGAGGCACCATTGTCGCCGATGTGGAGGATTGTTTTGCGACAACTGCTCCTCCAAAAAGGTGAATCTCAAGGTTGCCCTGACCGGTGAGAAAAGCGGCAACGTGTTTCAAAAGACCATTCAGCAGAACGCGACAGCATACAATGTGAGGAACGCCCGAGTGTGCGAGGTATGTTACACGGCCGTGACCTCTGCGGAGACGACGGTAGGGCGGACGGATTACGGGCTTACGACCATCACGCTGGCCATGTGCTTGGGGGCCAGAGCCGGGAATAATTACAGTCCGGAACGAGGTTCTCGTTCCGTTCCTCAAAATGCTGGAGCTGCCACTAAATTCGTTGAAGACTCGCTTGCCAACGGACTGCTGACAGCACTTCGCAAAAACAACCTCATAGGCATCAAGGTCGCTGCCTCCAACCAATCGACGGGAGTTATCAACGGGAATATCGTCGTCGAATCTCAAGTCGATTATCCCGGCAAGCACCTCTTGATCTACAACAGCTTTCCCGCGTATGTCTACGGGGATTGCCAAAACCTAAAAGCCTTGTATGGAGCCCGTTTTAAAGAGCTTCGCGCG
>JBAWVV010000251.1:0-6486 GCA_037147115.1 Planctomycetia bacterium
CGCCGACGACGATCAATGCGATCTTCACCCACCGCAATTTCTGGGACGGCCGGGCCAACTTCATCTTCAATGGCGTGACGCCGTTTGGAAATCGCGATCCGGACGCCCGCGTGATGAAGTTTGCCGACGGCAAACTCACCGAGGTGCGCGTCGCCATCGACAACGCGAGCCTGGCGTCGCAGGCCGTGGGGCCGGCCTTGAGCGTCATGGAGATGTCGGCCCAGAGCCGTGATTTCCGCACGCTCGGCCGGAAGCTCCTCGGCTCCACGCCACTGGGGCTCCAGGATGTTTCGGCCGCCGACAGCGTCCTCGGTGCCTATGCCTTCTCGACGCCGGCGGCCCTCAAGAAGGGATTGAGGGTCAAGTATCAGGATCTCATCCAGCAGGCCTTCGCCTCCGAGTGGTGGGCCGCCCCCGGCTCGCCCGTGCTCGTCAACGGCGTCGCCTACACGCAGACCGAGGCGAACTTCTCCCTCTTCTTTGGGCTGGCCGTGATGATGTACGAGCGAACGCTCGTCTCCGACCAGACCCCCTTCGACCGTTTCATGGAAGGGGACGACACCGCCCTCGACGCCCGCCAGAGGCTGGGGCTGTCGCTGTTCATCCACGAGGGACAGTGCATCAATTGCCACTCCGGCCCCGAGTTCACCGGCGCTTCGATCCGCTACCTCGAGGAGCTTGCCAGCTTCAGCGAGATCTCCAAGTACGAGCTCATCGAGCGGATGTTCATGCGGGATGGGAGGGCGATCTACGACGCCGGCTTCTACAACATCAATGTCCGGCCGGCGAGCGAGGATGTCGGCGTCGGTGGCACCGATCCCTTCGGCCATCCTCTCTCCTTCTCAGCCCAGGCCACGGGCGTCTCCCCTGACGTCGACCAAGTTGGCCCGACGTTCGATTCCCGCGGCTTCGTGATCACCCCCGGCACCGATCCCAAGCCGGGCGAGAGGCTGTCGGTGAAGGGCTCTTTCAAGGTGCCGTCGCTGCGCAATATCGATCTCACCGGCCCCTATTTCCACAACGGTGGCCAACTGACGCTCGAGCAGGTGGTGCAGTTTTATGCCCGCGGCAGTGATTTCGCCGATTGGAACCGGGCCCATGGCTTCGAGGGGGATCCCGACATCGAAGGGATCCCCGAGTTCAACGGCGATCGGGAGCGGATCCAGGCCGTCGCCGCTTTCCTCCGGTCGCTCACCGATTCCCGCGTGGCCTACGAGCGGGCGCCGTTCGATCACCCCGGCCTGAAGATCCCCAACGGTCACAAGGGGATCGGTACGGCGCTGTCGGCAGACAGTGCGCTTCCGGGCACGGCCGTTTCCGATTTTCTCACGCTTCCTGCGGTCGGCGCCACCGGCAACTCCGCCCCGATCCAACCGGTGCTCGGGGGTTCACTGGTCGATGCCAACGGGCAGGCGACCGCGGACGGGCTCCCCTGGAAGGGGCGTTTTGCTCCGGGGGCCAAGCTCATGCCGCTGTTCCCGGCGATCAACACCAACGGCCTGTAGGGATCGACCAGCGACATCAAAGACGCGGCGGACGACGCCGACGAAGCACACCAAAAACGGGAGCCGGGCGGATGGATCATCACCAAAAGATCGGAGGCTTCAGCACCAGCCGCGGCATGACGCTCGTCGAGCTGCTCGTGGTGGTCTCGATTCTCTCGCTCCTCTCTGTCACGGTCCTCCCGGCCTTCTCCAACGGCGAATCGGCGCGGGCCGGACGTCGCGCAGCAGCGGCGGTGTCGAGCCTCGTCGCCCAGTCGCAGGCCACAGCGCTGGGGCGGGCTACGGCCGCGGGGCTATGGATCGAGCCGCTCTCCGCGGTGGCTGCCATCGATCTCTCGATCGCGCAGAGGCCGGAGCCCTACCGCGGCGACACGTTCACCGCGGCGGTCAGCCTCACGCCGCCGGCGAGCCCCACCGACCCGGTCCAGCTCACCTTCTCGCGCGGTGGGGCCGACGTCGCCCAGATGGCTGGCCTGCAGGCCGCGCTCTCAGCACCGGGAACCGGCTCCCGGCCACTAGTTTCTGACGGCGATCTGATCCAGATCGGCCACGGTGCCGATCTGTTCACGCTTGAAAGCGACGCCCGCCCCACAAGCAACGGCTATCAGGCCCGCCTCCGCCCCGAAGCGGGGCAGACCCCCGCCAACACCCTCTGGCCGACGCCGTCCGGCGCCGGCGGATCGACAACCTGGCACAGCTTCACGATCCACCGCAAGCCGGCCCCGCTGGGTGCCCTGCAATCTCTCGCCAACGGAATGGCGATCGACCTTGCCTGGTCGGGCGTGGGGACCGAGCGATTCGGCCCCGCCCCCCTTGCCGGGGACGATGGTTACCCCCCCATGGCCGGATACAATGCTGGCCAGGCTCTCGCGATGATGTTTGATTCGGCCGGTGCTGTGGCGGAGGTGGCGTTTCTCAACACCGCGTTGTCAGAGAGGGCGGCCGAGGCGAGCGTGCCGGTGCGCGGTCCGATTCTGTTGCTCGTCGGCCGCGTCGACCGCTGCGGCCTTCCCTACAACCCGGCACCGACCGAGGCCAACCCCGGTGCCAATTGGCAGTCTGCCGACTCCCTGTGGATCGCGATCGATCCGAAGACCGGGTTGGCGCGATCGGTCCCCCCGGCGCTCCACCTCCAGAACCTGCCGGTGACCAATGCCCGCGACTCACAAAACTTCGTCCGCTCCGCCCCGTAGCCGGGGGAGCCGCCGCGGCATCACGCTCCTGGAGGTGCTGATCTCGATCGGGATCCTCGCCATCGGGCTGACGTGCATCCTCGGCCTGATGGTCGCCGGCCGGACATCCGCCGCCCGCAGCATCGTTTACGACCAGATCGGCACGGTGACGGAGAACGCCCGGGCCGACGCCCTCACGCTCGGCCTGACGCGGATCGATGCCCTCACCAGCCCGGCCGGCGGCGACTGCCCTGTGCCACCGTTGATCTTCGATCCGATCGGCTCGGCCAGCGGTGATTGGCCAGAGGCATCGGGACTCCACCCGGCCGTGCTCCGCGCCGGTGGCCCGATCAGTGTCCCCGACACGGCCAGCGCTCAACCCCGCGCCTTTCCCATCGCCGGCTATGCCTTCGAGACCCGCGACGACCTCGCCTCCGCCGCCCCCTCAAACGATGACGATCTCCCCCGCAACCAGTTCACCGCCGGGGTGCGCTCGTTCTCCGGCCGGACCACCTGGCTGGCGCTCCTTTCCCATCCGTTCACAACGCCGCTCGAGCCCTCCCAGCAGGCGACGCTGACGATCGTCGTCTGCAACAAACGCGAGCCGGGGGTGATGCCCCCGCCAGCCGGCACGCTTCCCCCCGATCTCATGCTCATGGCTGCCGATCGGCTCCAGTGGTCGACCGGCACGCTCGTCGCCGGCCGGGCCGACAGGGAAGTGGTGAAGGTCGGAGCATGGCTGCTCCTGGCCGGCACAACCACCGACCCGGTCATCCCGCCGAAGGTTCACCGCCTCGTTCAGGCCGACCTCGATCGGGCCGGCGGCGGGGCGACGGTGGCGTTCGACGGCAATCCCCCCTTCGCCGCGACGACGCTGCCGCGACACGCCTATCTCCTGCCCGACGCGATCTCGGCCACCGAATACACCGTCACCATGCAGGGGGCCGACGAGTTCGCTCGCTGAACCCCGTGCACCTTCTCCCCCACCCACCTTCTCGACACCGCCGGGGCGTGCTGCTGCTGGTCGTGCTCAGCATGCTGACGCTGTTCATGCTCCTCGGGATCACGTACGTGGTCACCGCCAGCCGGGCGCGGACAACGGCCCGCGCCTTTGCCAAGCTCTCCGCCGGAGTCGCCGAAGCGCGGCTCCCCACCGAACACCTCCTCGAGGAATCGGCCCTCCTCCTCCTCCGTGGCCGGCGCGATCCGCTCCTCTCCGGCCGCGAGCCGGCGAGCCTGATGAAGAGCGGCACGACGCATGCGCTCCAGTTCGAGTCGCTCCTCGTCGACCAATATGGCAACGAGCCTCCCCTCGAAGGCACCGTGTCGGCAGCGGAAGTGGCCGGGCCGTTCTGCACGCTCACCGTGACCCTCGGCTCCGAGTCGCAAGCCCCCCCCTCACCGCTCCCCTTCGCTCATTTGAGCGGTCGGATCCTCACCCTTCGCCCCAAGCAGGGGGGCGCGACAAGCCATCCGATTCTGCGTGCGGAGCCGTCCGGCACCGACCGCATGCGGCTGTGCATCGGCACGCTCGGGCCGCCGATCGAACGCCCCGGTGCGGGGCTTGCCTTCCAGGCCCCTCCGGCCGGCACGCCGTTCCTCGTCAATGGTCGGCCCCATGCCGGCGTGGCCACGCTCAACGAAGCCTGGGACGCCTACGACTTCCCCGCCAACGCCTTCCTCGCCCATGTCGAGCCCGATCCGGAGCAGCCGGCACGCTCGAAGGTGATCCGGCCGTCGATGTTCCGGATCGAGGCCACGCCCCCGCTTCACGACGACGACCCATCCAATGACGATCTCGACGGCGACGGCGTCGACGACCGGGCCGACAACGACAACGACGGCGTCCACGACGGTTGGTTCTTCGATCCCGGCTTCCCCACGATCCGCGGGGCCGACGGGCTGCCGATCCGCGTCGACATCTCCTGCCTGATCCTCGACATGGATGGCCGCCTGAATGTCAACGCCCATGGATCGATCCGTGATCTTGTCTCCTTTCCCTCGCCGCTCCCCTTCGGCAGCGGCTACGGCACGGCTGAGATCAACGGCGCGACGGTCTTCCGCGCGCTTGCCGACTCCAGCGCCGATCCGGCCAGCGACAAGCCCTGGTTGAATATCCTCCTCGGTGGTCGGACTCCGGACACGCTCTTCTCAGCTTCTGCCGCCAGGCCCGGCGACCGGCTCCTGCCGCTGAAATACGCGGTGGGCCAGGAGATCGAGGGGCGCTATGGGTGGCGGGCCAACGACACCCCCGAGCCGATCGTGACCAGCGACACACTCGCCGATCTCGTCACGCGCGTGCCGCTGCCGGGCCGCAACGGCGAGGATGATCCGGCCAGCAAGGACAACGAAGCGGGACTGCTGGCCGTGCCGGCGGGAAACCGCGGCTGGGCGGTCGATCTCCAGGGGCGCCTGCAGACCTTCGCCACGGCGACCGGCGGGCCGCTACCGACCCTCGCCTACGCCAAGGCCGACACGACGAGTGAGTTTCAGGACGATCCCTACGAGCTTCAACTCGACTACGACCGCCGTCGCACCGAGCTGAATGATCCCCGCACTGCCGGCCGAGGGCCGAGCCCGATCCCCGACAACCCCTTCTCGCCGGCGGAGCTGGAGCGCGTTCTGCGCCCCTACGACGACGACACGATGCTTCTTCCGCAGCGGATGGCGGCCCTGCTCGGCTCGCAGGCGGAGGCAACGCGGCTGGTCGTCACCAGCGACAGCTGGGATACCGCGAGCCTCCTCGGCGACGCCGCCCGACGGATCTACGACTTCTTCGCCGCCATCCCCCCCGACCTCCTCCACGAGCACTTTCCAGAAGGGGCGTGGAACGCCGTCGCTGACGGCACCCGCCTCCCCAACAATCTCCTTCCGGCGGAGTTCGCGGCGGGCCTGCGGATGGATGTCACCCGGCCGGTGGAAGGGCGCCGCGGGCAGCGCCGGCTGTTCTTCAAGGATCTCTACATGGCGGCAGTGGCGCTCTCGACGCTCCCGGGCATGAACCCCCCGCCCGACATCGCGGCCCACTGCGCGCAGTGGGCCGCCAACGTGATCGAGTATCAGGATGCCGACTCGACGATGAGCCACTACGAATACGACTCCGAGCCGCTCGACGGCTGGGATGTCGACGGCGACCCGACCACGAAGGACACCGACGCGGCGACGGTGTGGGGGGCCGAGCGACCAGAGGTGGTGATCACGCAGACGCTCGCCTGGGAGGATGCCGACGCCAAGCAAGGGGAGCTGTTCGTCGTTCTCCACCATCCCTGGGATGCCCGCTTCAACGACGGCCCGGCGGGCTCGGCGGAGCCGGTCGATGCGAATCTCCGCGGGGCGACCCCCGACGCGGTCGACCTCGGCCGCCGCGTGTCGGGGGATCCGATCTGGCGCCTGCGCTGCGGCGGGACGTTTCCCTTTCCCCAGGGGAAGTCTTCCCTGAAGGCCAATCAATGGATGTACGTGAAGCCCGACGGACCTTCAGCAAAGGGATTCCGGGCCACTCCCGAGCCAGGCACGAGTGCCATCGTCGCCCCAATCGCCGGCTGCCGGGCAACGCTCCCTGCCGCCGATCCGGAGGCGCTCGATCCCCGCAAGACCCCCGTCACCCTCGAACGACTCGCCGACCCGAGCCTCCCGCACGACCCCGCCACCAATCCCTATCTGATCATCGATGCCCTGGCGGTGTTCGTGGCCGATCTGCGGCCCGATCCGCCGGCACCGGGGGAGGATGAGGGCGAAGGGGCCAAAGACGCGCCGCCGGCTGCCAATCCGCTCGAGAAGCGCAACAAGACCCCGACGGCGTGCAAGCG
>JBAWVV010000252.1:0-6477 GCA_037147115.1 Planctomycetia bacterium
GACATAGGCCGCCAGGCCAAAGGGGGTGGCATTGGCACGCTCCACCGCTTCGGGGAGTGTCCGGTAGGAGAGCAGCGGGATCACCGGCCCAAAGATCTCCTCGCGCGCCAGCCGCATTCCGTCGGTCACGCCGGCCACGACCGTCGGCGGCGAGAAGTTTTCAACACACAATCCCGGAGTCGACTCGAAGCTCCGGTTCTCGGCCACGATCTTCGCCCCGGCCGCCACCGCCTCCGCGACGCGGCCGCGCACGTCACGACAGGCGTCCGCATGGATCAGCGGCCCGGCATCGACACCCTCGGCAAGGCCGTCGCCGACCTTCAATCCCTTGATCTGGGCAGAGAGCCGCTCGATCAGCTCCGCTTCGCGGTCGGCCGGGACGAAGATCCGGTTGGCCGTCACACACACCTGCCCCGAGACGAACATCTTGAGTTGCACGAGCTGATCGGTGACGAATCCCAGATCGGCGTCGGGGAGGATGATGAACGGGGCATTGCCCCCGAGCTCGAGCGACAGCCGCTTGATGCCCGGCGCGGCGGCGGCCATCAGGCTGCTACCGGTCGCGGTCGACCCGGTGAGGCTCAAGACGCGCACGTGCGGGTGCGCGGCGAGCACCGGCCCGACGACGCTCCCTTTCCCCGGCACGATCTGGAGTACCCCCGCCGGCAGCCCCGCCGCCGCGAGGATCGGCGCCAGGGCAAGCGCCACCAGCGGCGTCGCCTCAGCCGGCTTCCAGACCGCCGTGCATCCAGCCGCGAGCGCCGCCGCAACCTTTTTCGCCCCTTGCGCCAGCGGAAAGTTCCACGGCGTGATCAACCCGGCGACGCCGGCAGGGCGCTGCTCGACGAGGAACTCCCTCCCCGCCTCCGGATGGGGGACGATCCTCCCGTGAACGCGCCGCGCCTCCTCGCCAAACCACTGGAAGAAGCTCGCCGCGTAGTCGACCTCGCCGGCGGCCTGGAGGTAGGGCTTTCCCTGCTCGGCCGTGAGGAGGCGGGCAAACTCGTCGCGCCGCGCAAGCAACGCCGCCGCCGTGCGCTTGAGAATCTCGCCGCGCGCAGCCGCCGGAACCTCGCGCCAGCTCCGCCCCACGCGGGCCGCCCCCTCAATCGCCGCCGTGACGCTCTCGGCATCGGCACGCCCCACCTCAGCGAGGAGGGCGCCGGTGGCCGGATTGCGGACGGGGACTGAATCACCGCCGCGCCCGGGCTGCCACCAGGCACCATCGATCCACGGAGCAGGCTCGAACCAGAACGGCGGGGAGGTTTTCATGATGAAAGAAGACTCTTGAACGACGCGGCAGACGGTGGGGAAAGGCTCGTGGTTCGAGACGTGAAGCGGCATGCCGAGCGATCACCCGCCGACCTGGCCGACCTGGAGGACGGCACGGTAGATCCGTTCGGCATCAGCCGCCGTCACGGGGACCGGGTTGGGATCGATGAGACGGCGATTGCTGGCGGCGTCGCGGGCCATTAGGGCGATGTCGGCCGTGGGGACAACGACCCGGTCGAGCGCCGCACGGAGGCCAATATCGCGGGCGGTGGCATCGAGCCGGTCGGCGAAGGCTTGAGGCTCAAGCGCCCCCCACGCAAGCGCCGTCCCCAGCGCCGCGAAGTCGGCAGCGCTGGCCGGGGCGTTGTGCCGCATCAGTTCCCCGGCAAAACATCCGGTGATGACGCCATGGGGAATGTGGAACCGCCCGCCGAGGGGGAGCGCGAGGGCGTGGACGGCGCAGCACGAGGCGTTGGCGAAGGCCATGCCGGCCAGATGCGATCCAATCGCCATCCGATCGCGCGCCGCTTCATCGCCCGGATGGCGGCAGACTCGCTCGAGCGCCGGGCCGATGTGCCGGGCCGCCTCGAGGGCGAGGCCACGGGCGATCGGCGTGGCGATGCGAGCGATGAAGGCCTCGATCGCGTGGACGAGCGCATCCATGCCGGCAGCGGCCGTGACCGCCGGCGGGAGGCCATCGGTGAGGGCGGGATCGACGATGGCGACGTCGGCCAAGAGCGCCGGATCGACGACCCCCACCTTCGTGCCGGCGGCCGTGTCGGTCAGAATCGCCACAAACGTCGCTTCCGAGCCGGTGCCAGCCGTCGTCGGCACGAGGATCGTGGGGAGGCCCCGCCCTCCGGCCTTCCCGATCCCGACATAGTCGGCCGGTCCTCCCCCTCGCAGGGCCACCAGCGCCGCCACCTTCGTGGCATCCATGACGCTCCCGCCGCCGAGGCCGATGACGACATCACTGGCCGCCTCCCGGATCTGTTCTGCCAGACGGGAGACATCCGTCAGCGGCGGCTCGGGGGTGACGTCGGCAGACGCTCCGGCAAGCACGCCTGCCGCCTGCAGGGAGGCCAACACTGGGGCGAGGAGTCCGGCTGACTCCACCCCCCGATCGCTGACGACAAACGCCCGATTCCAGCCCCTTTGCCGACAGATCTCGGCCAAGCGGCCACTGGCGCCGCGGCCGGTGATGACGCGGCGGGGAAGATGATTTTCGTAGCCCTGGCGCATGTCGACCATGTGAAGTCTCCCCGTGCGGCTCCCGTATCTCCCCCCACGCTCCGGAAACAGCGCGGCCCCACAGGGACAGGCGGGATCGTACCAAACAGGCCTGCCGCGAGGCCGACATGGCCCAGCATCGGGGTCCATACCGGGACGGAGCTGAAAAACCCCCGGCGAAAAAAGTCTCACCAAAACGGGGCGCTGGACGATTGACTCTTCCGAGGAGCGCGGACTATCATCGAAATTGGGGTGGAAATCGGGTTGGCCGCGCGGGCCGCCTGGCTGCGATCCATCCGTCCCCGACCAGCGTATCGAAGCCATGAGCCTGTCTTTTCACCATCTCCAAACGCGATTCCTCCGCGTTTGCGGGCTCAAGACGCAGTGCTTCTGCTCGCGCGCGATTCAAAAACGGTTCGTCCGCCTCTGTGGGATCGTGGTGGTGTTCACATTGATGGCGCTAGGCTCTTTCCAGTCGGCCCAAGCCAGCTGCGGCGATTGGCTCGTCGGCCACGACATGCCGGCCCACTCCCCGGATATGACGAGCGGGGAAGCGGACGACATCGCCTCTGCCAAGCCGGCCCCGCCCCTCCGGCGTCGGCCCTGCAATGGCCCTTCCTGTGGCCGGGCCCCAGTCGCCCCGCTCTCCCCGAGCGAGGCCCCGACCAACTCTCCTGATCTCGAGCGGGCCGCGGTCCTTTCCAATCTTGCCCCGGTCGAAGCCTCGACCGCCGGTGCCTGGCTCGCCCTCGACGAGCCCCTCTTGATCCCGGCCGTTTTTGGCCCCCCCGAGCGTCCTCCTAGGGTTGCCTGACGACGGCGTGGGCGCCTGCGCGCCTGGTCCTTCACGAGGCCTTTCGGCTGCCGTGAGGACCGGTGGTGCTTTGGGGCCCTCTTCTTGCCGTCGTCCCCGGTTCGTGCCATCGGGCGTTCCCACGCTGCGCCGTGACGAACGCCGCGGCTCCTCCCTGGAGCCGTTTGATGGCCATCGGCCCGGGTCCCGCTTGGACAACCGGCATTCCTTTGTGCCACCGCTCCCACGACGGCTCCGCGCAAACAGGCCGCGAAGCCCCATCTGGAGTCTCCTCATTCTTCCGGTCGGTGTCTCGATTCGTTCGATCCGTTCCTTCCATTTTTTATTCTGATCCCGCATCCAGGAACCCAGAGCCATGACCACCCCCATGACCACCCTCTTCCTCCGTCGGCGACGGGCCTTCACGCTCGTCGAGCTTCTCGTCGTCATCGCCATCATCGGCACCCTCGTCGGCCTTCTCCTCCCGGCCGTCCAGTCGGCCCGCGAGGCGGCCCGGCGGTCGCAGTGTGCCAACAACGTCAAGCAACTTGGCCTCGGCCTCCAAAACCACCATTCGGCGAAGGGCTTCTTCCCCACCGGCCGCAATGCCCAGTCGATCTCCACCCACACCTTCCTCCTTCCCTACATCGAGCAGTCGACAATCTTCCAACTCGTCGATCCCACAAAGGCCTGGAACGATCCGTTTCACACCGCCGTGGCGGCGATGAAAGTCTCCACGTTCGCCTGCCCATCCGATCCGGCCACCTACCTGCCCGCCACGTACGCCCAGAACAACTACCGCTTCAATCAGGGGTCGGGTGTCCTGTGGGGGAATCCACCCACGGCCTCGTCTGATCCGAACTTCGGCAT
This sequence comes from Planctomycetia bacterium, assembly GCA_037147115.1. GTDB lineage: Bacteria > Planctomycetota > Planctomycetia > Pirellulales > UBA1268 > QWOP01. The sequence continues at coordinate 4,166 of JBAWVV010000252.1, forward strand.
GCCCGCACCGGACGGCGTCTTCTTCCTCGACAGCAAGGTGCGGATGTCGGAAGTGCTCGACGGTGCCAGCCAGACCGCGGCGATCAGCGAGCACAATGTCGGCGACTTCAACAACGGCCTCTCCACCCCCCGCACCGATACCTTCTGGCCCCAGACGAACCCCAGCACCACCGACGAGGCGATCCAGCAGTGCCAGGCGATCGATCCTTCGAATCTCTCCTACCAGCGGTTCAGCAACATCGGCGGCCCCTGGCTCTACGGCTATCACTCGACGACGAGCTACTTCCACTCCAATGTCCCCAACACTCGCTCCTGCATGTTTCCCCCGGGACGGATCATGACCACCGCTCAGAGCACCCACACCGGCGGCGTGATGCTGGGGATGTGCGATGCGTCGGTGCGCTTCGTCTCCGATGGGGTCGACCTGAAGATCTGGCGTGGCCTGGGCACGAAGAGTGGCGCCGAAATCGTGTCGGGCTTCGATGGCCAGTGATCTACTCCTGTTCCACCACGGCCCCACCACTGCTTAGCCTCACGTCTCCAACGTCCCCCCGAAAGGCACCATGCCGATGCGATCCCCCGGGTTCCCTCGTTCTCCGTTGAGCTGGCTCCTTCTCGCACCGGCGGTCCTCGCCGGCTGCGGGCAGGGGCCGCAGTACAAGGCCGAGCCCGACAAGGCCGCCGCGGTGATCGAGGCGGCGCTCTCGGCCTGGAAGGAAGGGAAGAGCTGCGACGATCTGCGGAAACTCTCCCCCCCGATCCATGTCGCCGACGAACGCTGGCATGGCGGGGCGACGATCACGTCCTACACGATCGGTGCGGGGAAACCATTCGGCCCGAGCACCCGCTTCGAAGTGACGCTCGAGGGCCCCCCGCCGATCGGCACGAAGCAGGCGACCTACACCGTCTCCACCCAGCCCGCGATCAGCATCGCGCTTGGGGACTGATTTCACCGGCACGACGCGGAGCCGGACACAACGCTTCCTGACCCGACTCATGAGGACCCTTCCATGCACCGTCAAAGCCGTTTTTTCTGCCACCTCGCGCTTGTCTTGATCGCGACCCTCGCCATCGGCACCAGCCGTGGCGCAACGCCGGTCGCCGATGCCCCGCGCCCCACGCCGGTCACCCGGCCGGCCATGAAGCGGATGCTCGAGGGGATGAAGACGCGGCACGAACGGATTCCCCTCCCCGATCCGACCGCGGCCGAGCAGGCAGCCGCCGCGGACGATGCCACGGCCCTCTTCTACGAGAACCGTCTTCGGGCCCTCTACCTACCCGGCACGGAGCTCCGCGGTTATCTGGGATTTGGTGGAACAGCACCAAAGCGCCCCGGGGCCCCGGCGCCGAAAGTCGTGATCGAGCCCGACCCGGCCGTGACGCTCGACTACGGCTTCAAGACGCGTCTCTTCTGGATCGCCGCGCGGGTCAACAATTGCCAATACTGCCTCGGCCACCAGGAATCGAAGCTCCTCGCCGTGGGGATGAGTGACGATGATCTCGCCCGCCTCGACACGGACTGGAGCGGCTTCCCGGAGAACGAGCAGGCCGCCTTCGCCCTGGCGCGGAAGCTCACGCTCGCCCCCGGCACCCTCACCGACGCCGACGTCGCCGCCTGCCTCAGGCACTTCACGCCCAAGGAAGTCATCGAAATGAGCCTGTCGGTCGGGGGAAACAATGCCATCAACCGCTGGAAGGAGGGGATCGGTGTTTCCCAGGCGGGGAACGGCGGCAATTCCGGCTGGGCCCAGACCGGAGCCGGCGGAGCCCACTCCTACCTGACACCGACCTCCGCGCCGTATCTGGCCCTGCCATCGGCGGTCGCGGTGCTCGGAGCAGAGCCCGGCGGGGAGGCGCTCACCGCCACCCGCGCCCCCGCCCCGCTCCCCACGGCGGAGGAGCTCGCCGCCGGCCGCGCCGCGGCCCGCACGCGCAGCGCTCGGCTGCCGCCGGTCGACGAGGCAAGGGCGCGGGAGGTCCTGGGAGACCTCGCCCCCGCGGGGGCGATCCCGCCGTGGATGCGCCTCCTTTCCCACTTCCCCGTCGCCGGTCCGCGGATGGTAAAGGCCTTCGGGTTGACCGCCTCGGCGCTAACGCTTTCGCCGGCGGAGCGGGCGCGGATCTCCTGGACCGTCGCCCGGCGCAACCGGGCCTGGTACGCGCTGGGACTGGCCGAAAACCGACTGCGGGATCTCGGCGCTGACGACGCGGCGCTCGCCGATCTCGCCGGCGACCAGACCCGGCTCTCGGCCCCAGAGCGTGCCGTCCCCGTCGTCGCCGACACCCTCGCCGCGAGCCCCGTCGCCTGCACC
>JBAWVV010000253.1:0-6462 GCA_037147115.1 Planctomycetia bacterium
GTTATGACGAAGCAATCGCCGCCGGCGAAGCATCCCTCGACTGTGCCGCCCCCTTTCGCTGGCCGCTCGAGTAAGCGGACGACGGGGGCGATCTACTCAGGATCAGCGATCGTGAGCTCGTAGATCCTCAGGGCGCTCCCCACACCTCCAAAGTTGTCGATGTCCGGAATCGGCGTCGTGGACAGCCGCGCCGAGCGGCCGTCGGCAGCTGGTTCGTAGGGAAACGGTTTTCCGGTGAAGGGATCGTTTGGAGCGTGCGCCGGCACGTCGGCAAGCGAGGCTGGAAACCGGCCGCCGTTGCGCGCGAGCGCATCGCGGAGAGCCTCGACCACTTCGAGCAGGCGGGCCCGTCGACCGAAGCCTTCGGTGGCGGCATACATGGCTAAGAAGAATGGAGCCGAGGTCTGGGTTTCCCGGGGCGAAATGGCGTCGGTTTCTGCGTTCATGTCGGCGAGGGCCCGAATGGCGTCCGGAGTGGGGAGTCGCCAGGCTGCTTCGGTGCGACGAGAGGCTCTGGCAGTCTTGGCGAGCAGATAGCCCATGCCGAGCTCGTCTTCCGAGATCGGGCGGTCCGGAACAGCGTAGCCCCCCCGAGCGACGGCAGCCCGCGCCTCGGCTGCCAACTCAAGACGGCGGGCCTCGAGGTCGGCACTGATCGTCTCTTCTTTTCCCCTTGGACCGACTTCCCAACGTAAAAAATCATCCATAACTGCCTTCCAGCCCTGGGTGTCGCCGCTCGATGGCACACCATTGCGGAGCGCCGGCAACAATCGCTTGGGGTTCTGTGCTTCCCATTGGAGGGCGGCTCGGCAGTCGCCGATAGCGTCCGGCAGGAGCGCGAGCGAGGCGTGAAGATTCGGGCAGTGAGGTTGGGAAATGAGGGATTCGACCCGAGAGAGGGCGGCGTCAGCCGTGCCTCTCGCCACGAGATCGTGAATGGACATCGGCGTGCGGGCCACATGGCGGGAGCAGGCGAGCATCGTGAGAACTCCCTCTCTGGCCGCATCGAGGTCGCCCGCGGCGATCCGTTGATCGATCCAGATCGACATGCCGCGGAAAAAGATCGGAAGCTCAAGAATGTCCGGAGTGCTGATCGAGTCAAGCGACTCCTCCTCGAGCGGATACGCCCAGTCGGCATTCCGCATGAAGGCGGCCCGGCGCATCTCGGCAGCGAAGCGGTCGAAAGGGAACTCGGCGACACGGGGGTCCCCCGGAGGGAGCTTCAACAGTTCGAAGAGCTTCGGCGACCACTCCTGCATCCACGTCCGCTGCGCCCACGGCATCCGCAGGAGGACGACGGCGGCGTTGCCCGGCTTCAGGTCGGGCGCTTCGGGGAGAAGGGGCCGCAACGGCCCGTTGTCTTCGATGGCCTGCGGATGAAGCGTGAGCCTGACCGTCGTCGGCTCGTCTGCGCAACCCACGGCGGCCATCGAGCCAAAAAGGATGCCGCCGAGCAGGAGAAGCTTGAAGAGACTCTTTTGGATTTTCATGGCGACACCATCTCAATTTTGTAGGTGCGGCGTTGCTGCGCATCATCCGGGACGCCGGGAATGTCGGGCATCGAGAGCATGGCGGTCGAAGGCGATTCGCCACGGACGTACGTAAACGGCAGGCCCGCGACAGGATCAAGCCGGGGGGCGTATTCGAGGTCGGCAAGCGTCGCCGGGAGCTGACCGTCGTGCGTGGCGGCATGGTGACGAAGCGCCTCGACCGTCTCGAGCATCGCCGTGCGGCGCGAGAATCCCTTAAAGAAAAGGAAGTCCTTTAAAAATCCGTTGGCGAGCGGCCAAGAGTCGATGCCGAAATCCCACGCCCCGGCGAGACGGTCGAGCTTTGCCAGCGGCCTGGTCGCCTCAAAGGGAGGAAGAGCCCACGCCAGGCGCATCTGCCGGCCGATGTCGGCATGGTGGTCGAGGATCGCGCGCATCACGGCCGCCTCGGGGGAGAGCACCATGGCGGCATCAGCGGACAAGATCCCTCGCTGCACGAGCCTCTCTCGCCCCAAGGGGACACACCGGAGGATCAGATCAGCCCTCTGCTCGGGAGTGAGCGGGTTCTTGGAATCCTCGATGAGATCGAAGTATTCGCTGGCGATCTGCTGCCATGCCTGATCGTCGCTGTCGTGGGGAATCCCCATCTTGAATCGAGGGAGCGAGAGCTCGAGGAGCCGTGTGTGCCATTCCAGCATGCTCGGTGCGTCGAACAGGAGCGGGGGCAAAACGGAGAGCGACCAGCGGAGATTGGGACAGCCCGGTTGTGCAACGAGATACTCGAGGTTGTCGATGGCCACCGTGCCAACGGCGTGAGCCTGCATGGCGGTGATGAAGAACGGCGCCTTTCCCATGTGCCGAGCGCAGGCCAACTGCGTGCGGATTCCCTCCGTCGCGGCGGCCAGATCATGTTCGGCGAGCTTCTGCTTGATCCAGATCGTCAGGGGCCGATCGAGAAGCCCTCTGACCATCTGCATGTCGCCGAGGTAGACGTTCGCACCGACTTCGCGCACGGGGTGGTTCCAATCGGCATCCCGGATCAAGCCGGCCCGAATCATGTCGGGAATGATCCCGGCCACCTCCGTGGCAGCGATCCGTGGGTCGCCAACGGGCAGCCACGCATCCTCGTAGATCGTGTCCCAACTGTTCCAGTATCCCTGCCGCTCGGCCATGAGCCCGTTGAGCACCACGGCCGCGTTGCCCGGCTTGAGGTCGGGATCGGCGGGAAGGAGCCGGGGTGGCGCGGCGAAGGCGTCGATCCGGGCCGGATGGAGCGCGAGGACGATCTCGACCGGATCGTCGGCCATCGCTTCGCACGAACTGGCGAGGAACAACAACGCCCCGGCGATAAGTGATGCCGCGATGTCGTGTCGACGGTGCGAGCCGAATGGGCCGAACATCGGAGTAGTCCTGTTCGTCAGAGATTATCGAGCTGAGAACTCAGCGAGGGGTCGGCGGTGTCCTGGGAGCCGGCGTAGCCGACAAGCGCAGCCATGGATAGCGCAGCGCAGGCGGGTCCGAGCGAGCGGAGGCCCGGAAGGCCGAAGTGAGCGTCCGGCGACAGGGCACTGCCGACCCCGAGCGGCCTCCGCCGAGCCCCGTGAACCACGACACACCCCGCCTGATCGCGAGCATCACCCCGCCACCCAATTCCGCTCGGGGCGGCTCTTGAGGCCGTTGGCTTCATGGTCGGGCTGGCCGTTGGCCGTGAGGAAGGTCTCTGTCTGCGGGTCGAATCGCAGCTTCCGCTTCAGCATCCAGGCGATCGCTGCGGCGTGGCAGGCGACGTGGGCGCGACGCATCACTTCCGGATTGGCGGCCGTCGGCTTTCGCGACTTCACGCAGTCGAAGAAGTTGCGGGCATGGAACGCGGCGTCGGTGCCGGCGAGCTTCTTTGTCGCCTCGCCGACCTCCGCTTCGAGGCCGGGGGAGACGTCGGTGCCGCCGGCATCGCCGGTCTCCACCCAGCCGGCGTCGCCGACGAACTTCACCGGGCAGGTGCCGAGCTTCGTGTTCCAGTTCGGGGCGCGGTCACCGAACGGCGTGGGGAGGAAGTCGATGACGAGCTTGACGCCATTGGGATAGACACAGTGCATCGCCGTGGGTTGTGGATCGAACTCGACCGGGCCGGTGTCGTCGGCACGGTTGGCCCACTGGCAGAGGTCGACCGTATGCGCACCCCAGTCGAGGAGCCGGGCGCCGGAGTCGAAGTCGTGGTAGCCGCGCCAGCCGCCACCGACATATTCCCGGTTGTACGGACGCCAAGCCGCCGGGCCGAGCCACCGATTCCAGTCGCAGATTTCCACGTCGGGCGTCGGCTCCGCCGGGAGCCAGTCGTTCTTGAGCACCGGCTCGTAGGCCGAAGCGTAGAGCGTGTGGAGCTTGCCGAGCTTGCCGCTGTGAGCGAGGTTCACGGCATTGATGAAGTTCGGCACGCTCCGCCGCTGCGTGCCCGCCTGAAACACCCGGCCAGTTTTGGCGAAGGTGGCGGCGAGGCGCTGGCAGATGTCGATCGTGATCCCGCACGGCTTTTCGCTGTAGACATCTTTGCCCGCTTCGGCTGCGAGCATCGAGGCGGCGCCGTGCCAGCGGTCACCGGTGGCGATGAGAACCGCGTCGATGTCCTTGCGATCGAGCAGCTCGAGCATGTCGCGCGTCGTCGTGCAGTCGGTGTTGCCGTAATGGGCGTCGACCATTGCCTTCCCCTCGTCGCGGCGCGACGCCTGGACTTCGGCGATGGAGAGGCACTGGACGTCGGCAAACGGGAGCATGGCGCTGAGGACATACCGGCAGCGCGGGCCGATGCCGATCACGCCGAGGCCGATTCGTTCGCTCGCTGCCGCCACCCCCGGCTCGAGGCCGAGGGCCCGGGCGGAAACAATCGTCGGCAGGGCGATCGCGGCCAGGCCCGCCGCGCCGGCGAGGAGGTCGCGGCGGGTGAGGCGGCCGGTGGCGGCGGACGTGGCCTTTGAGTGAGTGGAGGGGGAAGGCTTGGGCATCGGGGAACTCCTCGGGGAACGGCGTGGGAGCGATGGGATTCGATGGGACCGATAGGAGCGAGGGCCATTCTTGGCGCTGGTCGTGCCCCCTTCCCCCCCCGTACGGTATCCTGCCGGTTCGGTGGCAGGCAACCATCGTGAGTCTGGATGCAGGGGGCGATCGGGGAGATCGAAGCGATGAAACGCGCGGAAGCTGTTCTTGTGGTGCTGCTCGGGGCGATCGGGGGAGTTTTCATGGCGGCCTCGATGCGCGTCGGTGCGGCGGCCCCGAATGCCGAAGCGGTATTTGATCTTTCGCTCCGTCGGCAACAGCCGGGGAGCGAGGATCGGGCGTTTTGGCGCACGGTTGAGTCCACTGCCCCGTGGAAGGCTTCCGAGACCGCGGTGATCGTCTGTGACGTCTGGGATCTCCATCACTGCCGCCGGGCCGTCGAGCGGCTGGAGGAGTTTGCCCCGCGGATCGCGAAGCTCTGCGACACCGTCCGGGCTGCCGGTGGAACGGTGATCCATGCCCCGAGCGATTGCATGCCGGGGTATGCGAGTCACCCGGCGCGCGACCGCGTCCTCGATCTCGTGGCCCGGAACGTGCCGGCCGGTTTCGAGCCGCCACCGGCCGGGAAGGGAGAGTGGTGCTCCGGGATCCTGCCAGAGTCGCTCGATGAATACCCGCTCGATCAGTCGCTCGGTGGCGAGGATGACGAACCGGCCGAGCACGCCGCCTGGGCTGCGGAGCTGGAGCGGATGGGGCGCAATCCGAAGATGCCCTGGAAGATGCAGTCGGCGCTTGTGCCAATCGACGCCGCAAACGATTTTCTCAGCGACAATGGCGCTGAGGTAGCCCGGGTCCTCGCTGCCCGGGGGATCCGGCACGTCATGCTCGTCGGTGTCCATCTCAACATGTGCGTCCTTGGCCGGCCGTTCGGGCTGCGGCGGATCGGCGAGTCGGGGCGCGATGTCGTCCTCGTCCGCGACCTCACCGACACGATGTACGACCCGGCCCAGTGGCCGTGGGTGAGCCACTTCACCGGCACCGATCGGATGATCGACCATGTCGAGCGGCATGTCTGCCCGACGATCGCGAGCGACCAGGTGCTCGGGGACGGTAGCGAGTTCCGCTCGCCGCGCGACACCCGGCCGACGGTGGCACTGGTGATCGCCGAGGAGGAATACGGCTCCCACAGCACGCTCCCCGCCTTTGCCCATCGCCATCTCGGGCAGTCGTTTCAGGTCGTGGAGCACCACGTCGCGGCCGACGATCCAAACTCGATTCCCGGCCTCCTCGATCTAGCCGATGCCGACGTGCTCCTCCTCTCGGCCCGCCGGAGGGGGCTCCGCCCGGCGGAGATGGCAGCCTTGAAATCGTTCATCGCGGCGGGAAAACCGGTGATCGGGATCCGCACGGCGAGCCATGCCTGGGAGCCGAAGGAGGCGATCGACGGCTACGAGACTTGGGGGGAGTTCGATCGCGATGTCTTTGGCATCGAATACAGCGGCCACTTCGGCAATGAGCTGCGTTCGACGGTGAAGGTGGCCGCCGGAGCCGCCGGGGATCCGCTCCTCACGGGCATACCCGCCGAGGGGACGATTGAGCAGACTGGCTCGCTTTATGTGGTTGCCCCAGCCTCCCCGCAGACGCGCGTCCTCGCCGTTGGCGAAGTGCCGGGGGAGCCGGCGCAGCCGGTGCTCACCGACTACGTCCGCCCCGACGGCGGCCGGTCGATCTATACCTCGATCGGCCACGCCGACGATCTGGCGAAGCCCGAGGTGGTGCGCGTGCTCGCAAGCGCCGTCCATCTCGCCGCCGGGCTCGAGCCGCCGGCGAGACTTGACGAGCGCGACCCCCACGACCCGTCCCTCCGCTGGGTGTCGGTGCGGCGCGGCAGCGGGGCGTTTCCATCTCCTGAAGCGATCCTGGCGCGCTTCGCGCCCGGCGAGAAGCCGCTGTGGTGCCGCGGGGTGATCGTCCCCGATGC
>JBAWVV010000254.1:0-6386 GCA_037147115.1 Planctomycetia bacterium
GGATGGAGGGCCGGGTGGGGGCAGCAGACGCCCGTGACAACCAACCCTTCAAATTAACCCTCGCCGTGGGGGCATTGCAAATCCCCGCGGAACGCCGCTCCGGCCGCGCGCCGGGGAGTTCTACTCCAAGCCCGGCAGGCCCCCGCCCCAAAAAAAGCGGTGGTTCCTAACCCGGGGGGATCGATCAGGCCCCCGAGACCGGCGGAACGGCGGCGTCCTTGATCGCCTGTCGCAGCAGCCGGTCATGGCTGGTTTGCATGCACTGCGGGTGGGTGCCGCTGCGCGAATAGGTCGCCATTCCGCAGACCGGGCAGCGTGGCCGCGGTACAGCGCCAGCGGGCTGGGGGGGGACAGGCTTCTTGTGGGACATGCGAGCGCTCCAGGGAAATGGTGCGGGACGGGGATCTCGAAGCAACGACCACCCTAGCGCCCTGGCTGACCGCCGAAAAATCATCCATGCCCAACCCGGTTGCGCGGCAGCCGGGGGTATCAATCCGCAAGGATCAGCACCGGAAAAGCCGGTGGCCCCAGGATGACAGTCGCCACGTCAAGCGGCGGGCCACCCTCAAATGCCGGCCAGGGGACGGCCGAGAAGACCGTCCCCTGGCAGGCTAGACCCTTGTCAATGGTTTAGCGGCGGCCGCCGAACCCACCCGGACGCTCTTCGCGCGGCCGAGCCTCGTTGACGACGAGCCGGCGGCCGTCGACATCGCGGTCGTGCATCGCAGAAATCGCGGCCTGGGCGGCCTGATCGTCAGCCATCTCGACGAAACCGAAGCCCTTGCTCCCGCCGGTCTCACGATCCATCACCACCTGGGCCGAGCGAACAGCGCCGTATTCGGCAAACAGGCTCTCCAGGGAGGCGTTGGTGACCTTGTAGTTAAGGTTTCCAACGTACAGTTTCTTCGCCATGCAAAAAGGCTCCAAATGCTCGAGTATCGTCCCGGCAGCCCGAGAAAAGTTTCGGGCCGCGACCGTCACTGGCCAACATGGTGGCCCACCAAGCCGGGATGGCGAGAACTCAAGGCACCGGGCCTGCCGATTCAAAAACCGGCGCGGGGCGTTTTTTCAAGACGCTGCGAGCCGGCGAACCGGAGGGACACGGCCCCCAACAGGGGAACTGCATTCCAGATCCCTGGATCATACACGGAAACGGCTCCGGCCGCCCGGTTTGGGCGAAACTTCGCTCGAGCGGCCGCCAAAAGCCCTGCGACGGCCGCGCTTCCGGCAGCGCTCTCCCGATCCCAGAAAGACGATGCCGGCTCGGGGGCCCCGGGGCGGCCGTTCACCTGTTTCGATTCATCTCAGCGCTCTCCGCAGCCCCCCGACCCGATTTCTCGACCCGATTTCTCGACCCTGGCGATCGCCACCGACAACGCCTTGATCTCTGGGCATCCGGGCGAACACCACCCTTCAGAGAGGGGCCGGAATCGGGTCCGATCTGCTAGGCTCCGACCCTCGGGTTCCTGTCGCCGCGTGTCCCTCGTTTTCATATCTCCCGCCCCGAGAGGTGCCACCATGCTGATCACGATCATCGTCGGCAGTCACCGCAAAGAGAGCCAGTCGAGCCGGGTTGGCGCCTACATCGCCGACGACCTCGCCCGCATCGATCCTTCCGTGACCATCGAGACGATCGATCTGGCGGGCAATCCGCTGCCGCTGTGGGACGAAAGCCTGTGGCAGGGGGAGAGCGAGCTTGCCGCGCTCTGGAAGCCCTTGCGCAACACGATGCGCCGGTCTGACGGCTTCGTCATCATCGCCCCCGAATGGGCCGGCATGGTGCCCCCGGCCCTCAAGAACTTGCTCCTGTTTGCCGGTCCGAAGGAAGTCGGTCACAAGCCGGCGCTGATCGTGGCCGTCTCGGCGTCGCGCGGGGGGAGCTATCCTGTCAACGAGCTCCGGACCAGCGGCTATAAAAACAGTCGGCTGCTCTACATTCCGGAGCACGTCCTGATCCACGACGTCAACGACGTGCTCGTTGGCACCACGCCGGCGAGCGATCGCGACGCCTGGCTCCGCCGCCGGATCGAGTTTGCCGAGCGGATCCTGCTCGAATACGCCAAGGCCCTCGCCCCGATTCGCAGCAGCGGCCTGACAGAAAACGCCGAGTTTCCCTACGGCATGTGAGCTGAGCCCGGGCTCACCTCCATCCATCGCAAGGCACGGCCATCCCTTGGGCGCATCGCCATCCACCGGGAGCACTTCCATGAGCAAGTCGCGCCGCAAGAAGAGCAGCCGCCGGAAGAGGTCACGGGCCCGGATCGACGCCGAGCCGACGTATGTCTGCGATTCCTGCGGCGAGGAGATCGTCGTGCCGATCGACATCTCCGCCGGAGCCCATCAGGCCTATGTCGAGGACTGCCCGGTCTGCTGCCATCCGATGACGTTGCGCGTCGAAATCGACCCTGACGGCGAAGCCCGGGTCGAGGGGGAGCACGAATAGGTCGGGCGCCCGCGATTGAGGAGGAGTGCCGGACGCCGCGCCCACACGTTGGCTCTGTTCCGCGGCCTGACGTGGTGAATCCCTGCACCTCCGCCGTGGAACGCGGCAGCGGGCCATTTCAGCCCCTGGCGATGATCCGCGGAGGCTGACTGTGGTATCCTGTCGCCCCAAACCGCGCCCCCCAGCGCAGGTCGACCCGATCCAGACCACCAACGGCCAGCATCCCATGAAAGACCCCACCGTCCGCGGCGTCGTCCACCTGATCGAGGAGACCAAGTCCTTCGGCCAGAAGGGCTTCCGCAAGCGTCTGGTCGTGCTCGAGCAGTCGAAGGGCGCGTTCACGAACTTCATCCCTGTCGAGTTCGTCAAGGATGGCTGCGACGCGGTGGACGATCTTTCCGAGGGGGAAGAGATCGAGGTCACCTACCGCTTGAGTGGCCGCCGCTGGCAGCGGGACGCCAGCAGCGAGGTCAAGTTTTTCTTGAGTGCCGAGGGGATGTCATTCAAGAAGGTGTCCGGCAGCGGGCGGGCCAGTGAGGGCCCGGATGACGCCATCGACGTCAACGACGACTATTCGCAGGCCGGCAACGACGACGTCCCGTTTTGAGTGATCCTGCGGTGCTCGCGCCGCGGCGTTCTGATTCCCCTCTTCCGTTCCGCGCGTCGCGGGCAACCGCGCCGGTCGGCCGCTATCGCCCGGGCTTCAGTGCTGCTCATCTCCCGAGCGTTGTGCCTTCTCCGCTTCCGCCGCTGACTTCCTCCGCCACTTTGTTGCTTCCTCGGAGTCGCCGACGTCGGTAAACGCGTCGGCCACGATCGCGTAAGCCTCGGCGAGGAGCTGCGGATCTCGCTTGTCCTGCGCTTCCAGGAATCGATCGAAAAATTTGTCCATCTTCTGGCTCACCTCCGGCAGCGCGAGGATCCGCCGCCCCTCGCGGGTAGAGCAACCGAACACGACGCCGGCGAGCTTGTCCCAGTCGCCGAGCTTCTCGGTCCCCAGTGCCTGAAGATGGAGCGTCGCTTCGCTCGTTTCGCCACTGGCGAGACTCACCCGCACAGACCGATGGCCGAGGATCACCGGCAGCTCATAGGCCTCGCTCTGCACAACCAAGCGTTCTTCACCGGCCGGAATCAACAGTGTCGCCTTCCCCGCGGCATCGGTCTGGCCTGTAAACGGCTCGGCGCGCGTCGTGGTGTCGGCCGCATCATTCCAGCCCCGCAAGAGGAGCACCTTCTCGCCGCGCACGAGTGACTGGCAATAGATTCCGGAGCCGCTGTTCCACCAGCCAACGTTCGGTCCCGACGCCACCTTCACCCCGGCCACGGGCGTGCCCTCCTCGTCGACCGCCGTCGCCACACAGCGGGCCATCGGTGTCATCTCGAGCGTCAGATCCGCGCTCGCGTCCGGAGGGAACACCTGCGGTCGGAGGTAGCCGTCCGCGGCGGGATCGCGAGGATTCTTGACGACATCTGGCGCCTTGCCCGACGTCGCCACGAACTCATCGCACAAGCCGATGATCTGCAGTCGCTCGTCAGCCGGCCAGGCATCGATCGTAAACGTGCCGTCGGCCGCGACCGGGCTCCACGTAAACCAACTGACCCGATTGGGGCCGACCTCGTCCGGCGGCGGATCGAGCGACATGGCTTCGACGATGCCCTCCCGGATCGGCCGCGGCACCTTCGCGCTCACTTGTCCCCGAATCTGCACGCTCGGCTCGAGGGTCACGTCGAGCGTCGTGGGCACGCCGTCGACGAGTTCGAAATCGACGATCCTGCTGAAGGCTACCGCCCGCTCGCCTTCGAGCTTCACGACAAGGACGCTGTTCTTTCCCGGCGCCATGCCCGGAAACTGGAGCGTGCCTTGCGGCGTCTTCTCCGCTGCCGCTCCCGGCAGCCACGCTCGACCGTCCGACCAGAAGGCATGGAGGTCGTCGAGCGGCGCGGGCTTGCCGTCGACGATCGGCCTCACCTCCAATCGCACTCCCCGCGCGAGCTTCACCTCGTGCGACCCCATCGTCTCCAGCGGCACGTCGACATGGACGTCGCCCGAGCGCGCGAAGTCGGGATGATCGACGAACACCGACACGCCGTTGGTCTTGACCTGCTCCTTCAGCGAGCGAATGGCCGGGTACCTGACGACGGCCACGCCGCTGTCATCGGTCGCTACATCCTGCGGTCCGACGCCTGATCGCTTGTCGTCCGCCAGCCACCACCCGTGCCCCTGCGACGACCGCAGAGCCCAAGGCGTCACCTTCGACTTCGCCACCGGTTCGCCGTCGGCATCGACGACCCGCACCCGCACCTCGAGCCATTCCTGTTGCACCCCATCGACGACGGGGAGCGCCTCGGTCTCCGCGTCGGCATTCACCGTCGCCACGGCGGCAGGCTTGCCTTCCCCATCCAAGCCATCGGCCGCCGGCGCTGCTTGGTGCAGCCACGCCATCCCGAGTGCCGAGGCTGCCAAGGCCACACCAAGTGAGCGATTCATGCTTCCCCCCCGCAAAGACAGTCTGCCCCCACTTCCTTAGAGGGTACGGCGGGCGGGTGTCCTTGGGCAAGGATTGGACGGCGGCGGTTGGATGGGACACTCATCGTGTCGCCCCGCGAGTCCTCCATGCCCGGGGGCCCAGTGGCCTCAGCCCCGGTCCACCGGCCCGCGCTTCGCGGCCTGGCGGATGGCCTCCACCTGACAATCCATCTCCGGTGCCGGTCGATGGGCTTTTCGGGTTCCCTGCCGCGCCGCACGAATCGCGTCGAGGGCGGCGTCGGCGTCGGCCCCGCGCGCCACGTAAACGAGCCCCACCACCGTCCCCGTCCGCCCGACGCCACCCCAGCAGTGCACATACACCGGCCGGCCGGCGGCCAACTCCGCGTCGATGTCGGCCAGGATCGCGTCGTAGCCTTCCGGCGTCGTCACCCCCAGATCCCGGATCGGATGATGAAGCCGCTTGAGGGGGCGGCCGCGCACTTCGCCGAGAGTCTCCCAAGGCTCCGCGTAGGCGGCCAGTCCGTCGTCGTCGCGGGTCAGATCGAGGATCGTGTTGATACCGGCGTCGGCGAGAAGCGCGAGCTTCAAGTCGCGCTCGGCCGGGTCTGGGCTGCCGGGGTATTCGCCGGCGAGAATCCGCCCCGGCTCGACCCACCAGGCGTGAAAGTCATCGTCAAACGCCCAGCGATCGCGCTCTCCGATCGCTGACGCATGGAGCGCATCGGCGAGCGACTCGATCCGCTTCCGCATCGCAAGGATCTCGAGCCACAGCTGCGGGATCCCCGCCGCGCCAAACCGGGCACCAGCGAGTTGGCCGGCGATCGCTGCGGTCGTGTCGGCGTCATCCCCCAGATTCGCCGCCCGGAGAACCGCCTCGCGGAAGTCGGCCGCTCCCGCCACGGCCCAGATCGCGGCCTCGAGGGCATCGACGCAGTAGCCGGTGCCACGGATGGCCGGCGGCTCCTTCGCCCTCCAGCTGCCGCGGGCAATTGCCTCCACCTCCGGATGGAGCGGTCCTTGAGTCCAGAAGCCGGCGTCGCTCACGGTCTCCCAGGCCTCGCCGCGGATCAGGGCTGCGGTCATCGCGGCGAGGAGCTTACAGGCATCGACGGGGCGCGCAGCGGCGTGCGTCGGTCGGCTCGACTCGGCAGCCATCTCGACGACCCGGTCGCGGTCGTGCGACCAGCGGATGCTCACCGGCGCCAGCCGCATGAGCGAGCCGTTGGCCGCTGAATCTTCGTCGACATCAGGGTCGACCGGCACGCCGGTGCGGAGAAACCGGCCGAGTTGCGATGCCGTCGTGCCGCCGATATCGAAGCAGCGGCCGGTGGGGGAGAAGGAGCCCTTTTTCCACCAGCGGCCATAGCGCCGCATCTGATCGGCAGGGTCGTGGCCGCCGCAATCGACGAGCGATTCAGCCAGGCAGAGGGCCATCGACGTGTCGTCGGTCCATTG
>JBAWVV010000255.1:0-6372 GCA_037147115.1 Planctomycetia bacterium
CCCGGCGGAATCGTAGCGCATGCTGGTGACCGGCCCCTGGACACCGGCCGATGGACTCGCAGCCCGAACCGCCACCGGCCGATTCATGGCGTCGAACGATGAAACCGTCCGCCGGCCGAGGGGATCGGTTGCGACGACGGCGTTTCCGACCGCGTCGTAGACCGTCGTCGTCACGTCGCCGGCGGGATTGGTGACCGTAAGAACCCGGCCGAGGTTGTCGAAGGTGCTCGTCGTCACGCGGGCCAAGGGATCGGTCGATTGAAACAGAAACCCACGCGCGTCGTAGCCGCGATCGAGCGTCGGCCGCGGAAATGGCCCCGTTGCGCCGTCGGGATCGGGGAGAATCGTGCGGATCTCTCGATTGAGGCGGTCGTAGAGATGCTCGGTCGTGAAGGCCACGTCTTTTTCGTCGCTGCCCCCCGGGGCGATCTCGTAGCGGAGGTTCCCGGCGGCGTCGTAGCGATACTGCGTCACGAGCGGCACCAGCGGCCCGGCTCCGTCCGGGTCAGCCGTCGTTGTCGACGACTTCCGGCCAAGCGGGTCGTAGGCATACGTGGTCGCGAACCCGCGGGGATCGGTGACGGTCGTCAAGTTGCCATCACTGTCGTAGCCGAACACCGTCGCCGGTGCCAGGAGCGGACCACTGCCGTCGGGATCGGCTTGCGTTTCCTTCGTCTTTCGCCCCACGTTGTCGTATTTGTACGTCGTCGAATGATCTCGATCGCCGAGCGTCTCACCGAGCGGATCAGTGATCACGGAAAGATTGCCACGGCCGTCGTAACCGGAGCGGGTCACGGGGCCGGGAGAAATCCCGTCGGGGGACGGGCCGGTCTCTGTCACCCTCCGTCCGAGCTTGTCGTAGGTGGAGGTCGTCGTGACGCCGGCGCGGTCGGTGACCGCAACGATGCGGCCGCCGCCGTCGTACCGGGTCTGCTCGCCGGTGCCGTCAGGATAGAGCGTCGCCACCTGCCGATTGCGGGCGTCGTAGAGATACCGGGTGATGCGGCCGGCGGCATCAGTCTGAGAGACGAGATTGCCGGCCGGGTCATAGGATGCCAGCGTAAAGGTGCCGTCCACGCGAACGCTCTTCAACCCCCGCTGCATCTTGTCAAAGGTGCCGCTGGTCGTTCGCCCATCCCCGAGTACCGTGCCCGTCAGATTGCTCGCGAGATCGTAGATGAAGGTGGTAGTCAGGGCCGGCAGCGGACTGGCCGTGCCGTCCGGGTCGGCGGAGGTTTCGCTCGTCTTCCTGCCCAGTGCGTCGAAGCCGTAGGTGGTGACGACACCGTTTCCGTCGGTCTTTGAATCGAGATTGCCGCGATTGTCATAGTGCGCCAGCTCGCTCACCGTCAGCGTGGGAAGCAGATACTTTTCCGAGGAGACCGGCTGCCCCGCAGCGTTGTACGTGAACCAGGTCGTGATGCCGCTCGGGGCCGTCGAGGTCGCCGCGAGCCCGCTCGCCTGCGTCAGAAACTGCGTCTTGAGATTCAGCCGACCGAGGCCAAAGTCATCGATCCGACCCGTAAGGAACCCAGTCGTGTCGTACTCAAACTTCGTGAGCACATGGTCGTTTGGGTCGTTTGGATCGTTGTAGGCTACGATCTGATCGAGGTCATGAAACGGGCCGGAGTTATAGTTGTAGAAGGTGTCGTTCCCAACGCGACCGTTCACCACGCGGATCTTGCCGAAAGCATCGTAGGTATATCTCTCGACCACTCCGTAGGCATCCGTCGACGTTTCCTTGAGCCCACTGTCGTACCAGGTTGAGCGTTCGACCGTGCGGTCCGCCTGCCGCACTTCGACCAGATTCCCCTTGGTGTCATAGCTGTAGCGGGAGAGATTGCCACGCTCGTCGATGAACGCAGACTGATAGCGATGGAGGTCGTAAGTCAGGCTGTGTCGATTGCCTGCGGCATCGGTGACGCGGAATCCGCGGCGGTTGGCGTAGTATTCCCACGAGGTGAAGTTGCCCAGCGGATCGGTGAGAGTCTGCAGCAACCCCCCGAGGACCTTGTCGGAGTAGTAGGCATAGCGAACGATCGGGGCCGCGACTCCGGAAGCCGGCACCGGCGCCGTGACGGAAGCCAGCCTGCTGCCGATGTAGCCGTACGTCCAGCTGCGGCCGGTAAAGTCTTTCATGCCGCCGATGTGAGTTGCGTCGGCGGCATAGCTGAATGACAGCCAGCGAGAGGCGTCCTTGAGATCGGATACCGTCGAAAGTCTCTTTGTGCCAGACTCAAACTGGACCTTGATGCCATTCCCGAATCGATCACTGATCGATACGAGCGGGTTGACGCCCCCGACCGCTACCCCGAACTTTGTTGTCTTGCCATCGACGTCGGTCCACGTGAAGCCCGTGCCTGCGGCCCCGGTGAGGGTTCCGAATATACCGGTAGGACTTGTGTATCCGGTGGTCGTCTTTGCGAACTCGAGCCGGAGCCCCTGATCGGTGAACCAGGTTACCGTGGTGTCATCTGCTGCGACCTTCAACTGGTCGGAATAGGTGAATGACCATCCCTCCCCCATGCCGCGGTCGGACCAGTCGCCAGGGGAGCCGACCGCCGACTTCGTGTTGACCGAGTCAAAATGACGGCGGAAGGCGAGTGGCACACCAAGATTCGGGATCTCGACGTCGGTCTGCTCGGAGTAGACGTTGCCGTTGGCAATGTTGACCGGATCACCAAGATAGTTGCTGGGGTTATTCACCGGAGCCGCCGGCTTGGCAATTGAGATGGGAGGGCTGTACTTGGAGGTGTATCCGCCGTAGGACGTGAGCGGTCCCCCATTCAAAGAGCCATTGATGATGTAGCCGACCGTCTTGCCATTTCGGGCATCCTTGGAATCCTTAGTCACGCATGTCAGCGTGTAGCCAATGCCCTTCCACTGCTCGTCTTGCGTTGTGCCCCCGAGGCTGACCTCGGTCATCGGCACTAAGACCTTGAAGGTAACGCCTTCATAGTCTTTCACTCCCGGAAGGCCCCTGTTGACCGCTTCGGCGATCTTGGCTTTGATCTCTGGTCGTACCCCAAGGATCCCCGGTCGTACCCCAGGCGAAGGAAGAAGGTTGTCGATGCTCAGGACTGTGGTGGAGTTGATTTCCACCAGGCCATTTATCCCTTGGGGGGTGGCGGCCACGACTTGGAACGCCTTGACTGTGGAAATGCTGTCAAAGTTGGTCAGTTCCTCGAGCGTCAGCCCTTCGAGGGCCGAGTTGCTGTAGCCGATCAGGGTGTCGCGGGTCAGATCGAGGGTGGGCGTCGATGAATCGATCGAGATGGCGCCACCAACGTTGGCCGGCACATCGATCCCCATGTCGGCAGGGAGATAAGGAAACTGAAGATTCGGGGTTGCCGTTGTCGAGAGCTTGGGGCCGCTCGTCGCGATCCCCAGGGCTACGGCAGAGCGATTCGCCACGGCCCCCGTCAGCCCGGCAATCCACGCCTCGTCGGCATCGGTGGCGTTGAAGTACGACGCAATCGCGAGATCGAGTAAACCGCCGATCGCCTTCTCATTGTCGACCGCCACGCCGTTGGCCACATTCAACTGCTCGGTATTGGCGACAGCCCGCTTTCCGACGAGGACCGCGTCGGTGAATTGATTCGCATCGAGACCGATGGCGATGAACCGATCGGCTCCCCGGCTGAATGTCCGGCTGTAGCCCTGGCCACCGCTTGGGGAGGTGATGCTCACCTTCAGTGCAAAACTTCCCCTCTCCGGCAAGGGGCGCGATGACCTGCCGATCTCTGTGCCCGCCAACCGAAGCACGGGCTGCGCGGTCCATGAGGAGCCGTTGAGATTCGGGTCGACCGTGAGCCGCTGGCATGCGATTTCGGAAAGCGTCACGGTTTTGGACATGAGCACGATCGGCGAAAGGTTCAGCTGAGGACGTGCAGTATTGGTTGACCACAAAGCCGTGTTCTGCGCTGAGTAAATGACCACGTTGCCGTCATCCTGGACACAGAGCCGAGACCCTGGATAGTTTCCCACGCTAGTCCTCCACACAACCGCAGCGCCAGTGGTGACCGAAAGATTCCCATCTTGCTGAAACAAGAGTTTGGTATCGGTCGATGAGACGTTGACATTGTTGGTCCAAATGGCAGTTGAGTTCTGATAGAGCGTGAGCCTTCCATTCGCTTCCACGCTCAAGCGATAGGCTCCATTGGGAGAATAGAGCGAGCTCCCCTGTTTTATCGTCGCCCCGCTCGCCACCTCACCCGAGTTGGTCAACTCGATGGCGACCGAATACGTCGGCGCGGTCGACGGAGCGGATGTCGCCACTTCGTAGGGAAGCCCTCCGGGCAACTTGGAAAACAACTGCTGACGGATCGGGCCGTCGTAGGCAACATCGGCTGTTGTGACGCCGGGCCGGTTGGCGGCAAGCCACGTGGCCACCTTCGACTCGTAGTACTCGGCGGTGGTTTTTGTCTGCCAGGAAGGATTGGTGAGGTAGTCGGTCTCCACAGCGCTGAAGGGCACGTTTTCGAAGATACCGGCTACGCCCGGCCTGAAATCACGGAATTTCCAGGATGCATCGAGCGGTACCCAGGCCTCGGCAGCCGCGCCGGGCAACCTCACGGATGCCTCAATCCAGGCATGCGTGAGAGTACCGATGCCACCCCCGATCCCTGCCTTACTCAGGATGTTTGCTGCTGCGGTGACGTCCCGGGCGCCGACGTAGTCCATCGCCTGTTTTTCGGTGACCTTGATCGAGCCGGATACGAAGCGGGTCTCAATCCCGGCAGCATTGAAAAGCCCCGCAAGGAGCGCATTGGTGTCCCAATCATTCCCGGCCTTCGTCTGCAGCGTTGCCAAGGGGCCCTTCATGAGCCCGACGTAGGGCTGAAAGGCGACCGTGTTGGTGACGTACTCGAGCATCTTCTGCGGCAGGTAGTAGAGCGACGCCGCGAGATCAGCCACCGTTGCCGCGGTCTCCGCACCATCGGCCGCCACATCGACGTCGACCGGTCGCCCCTTGAGGTTTTTGAGCCCAGCGCGGGGACTGTCGGCGAGCGATGGATTCCCATGCACCAGCAGCGTCGACAGCCCCGGGAGGCCTGCTACGTTTGTGGGGACCATCCCGATCGAGTTGAACCGGACGTCTAGGGTGTCGAGCGCCGGGAGCGCGGGAAGCTTTTCCAGAACGGCATCCGTCAAACCGACGTGCTGAATCGCGAGGGTCTTCAGCTTCGTAAGCCCGGCCAGAGGTGCAAGCGACATAAGCCCCGCTGGCTTTGCTGAAAAATCCCCAGGCAGGAGCGAGAGGGCGGCGAGATTCGGGGTGTTGGCTGGATTGAGACCGGTGAGATCGCTGATTTTGTTGCCATCGACGGTGAGAGACGAGAGCCCCGCCACATTCGATGGCGTGAGGACGACATCAACACTCATGCCGAGCGTCTCGCGCACCGCGGCCGCGAGATCGGGGTCGAAAAACACAAGACCCGCGACCGTGCCGCCAGTGGCTGTCACATGGCTGGCAAGATTGCCGCGCACGTCGAGAGTGCCGGCGAGCACATTCGTCGCACCCGTGTAGGTCTCGTTGGCAGTAAGCACGAGCAGCCCTGCACCGTCTTTCGACAGGGTCCCCGAGCCGGTTATGGGGACGCTGATCGTGGCCGGCATGCCGGTCGCCACCGTGATCGACATCCCGGACGGGGCGATCTCGAGACTGCCAGGCTGCGATGCAAACGATTTCAGCTCGATGAAGCTCGATTGAAACGTCGCGGCCGCACACGTAACGCTCCCCGCGACGGATACGGCTTGCTGCGCCGCACCGAGAAACACAGCCACATCACCGGCGGCGTTGGTCCAGGCGACGTCTTTCCCTGTCGCGGGATTGAACCAGCAGGCGATGGGAGCGTTCGACCACGTGCCGAAGCCACCGAGCCCCGCCCCGGTCGCCACGTTGTTGTTCCCTGGGATGCCGTCGGGGTCCCAGTAGAGCGTGGCCATCACCCGCCGCTCTTCGAGCGATTCATGGGAAAGACGGGTGCCCCCCCGCCCGGAGCGCCGGCGCGACCGGCCGCCGTCACGCCGCCTGTGAAAGAGCGAGCGACGCTGGGATATCGGACCGGGTCGACGGGTCATCCTGCCACGCCGTCCCCCTCCGCGAGCGAGCCATCGCATCGTTGGCCCTCTTTCCTCGGTATCGCCCCTCGAGCACGATGTGCCCCGCGGACGTTTTCGATCACTTCCCATGCCGCCTTGCTGTGTCGAGGCGACGCACGCAGCCCTTGGCACTCAAGGCACCACCCGGATGAGCGTCGCGCCTCCCCTTTGCGATGTAGCCCGCTCGGCTCGGTGGTGTCAAGCTGGCTTCAGCCCGGGGAGGGCCGGCGGGGGGAGGTTGCCAGCGGCCCCGGCAGGACCGATACT
>JBAWVV010000256.1:0-6367 GCA_037147115.1 Planctomycetia bacterium
CCCCCAGCCAGGCCTCCCAGACCGGCCTGACGCCACGAGTCGGCCCCGCCATGTCGTTGTCCGGCGATTCCCCCCGTACCCGCGCGGAGCCCCCGACGCCGCGCCCGTTCAGTCGGCGCGTGGCGGTCTGGCTCATCGACCATCGCGTCGCGCTGTTTGTCGTCGCGCTGGCCCTTGGGGCGATCTCGGTGGAGCGGTCGCGGCACCTCGGATTTGCCCGTTCGATCGATACGATGTTCGACCGCACCGACCCCGCCCTCGCCCCCTATCGCCGCCTCGCCCGAGCCTTCGGCTCGAGCGAGGTGGTGCTCGCCGCCTACGACGCGCCCGATCTGCTCACGCCCGAGGGAATCGCAACCCTTCGCGACATCACCCAACGGCTCGAACGGATCCCCGGGATCGCTTCGGCCACGAGCCTCGCGAGCACGCCACTGGGTGCCGGGATCATCCACCTCGACACCAACCCCGCCGCCCGCCGGCTCGTGTCGCTCCTCGAGGGGTATGCGGTGTCGGCCGACCACCGGACCGCGGCCGTGGTCTGCGTCCTCGAGCCGGCGGGCAAGACGGCCGGCGTGACGCGGGCCGAAGCGATCGATGCCGTCCGGGCCGCGACCGGCGCGCTCCCCGGCGGCACGGTCGCCGGCGAGCCGGTGATGCTCCGCGACGGCTTTTCGATGCTCGAACGCGACGGCAATCTCCTCGGCACCTCAGCCGGGATCCTCGCCGGCGCCGTCCTCCTCCTGTCGTTCCGAAGTCTCCGCTGGCTCGCCGTTCCCCTCGCCGTGGTGCTCCTCGGGCTGTGGAGCACCCGCGGCGTCCTCGCCGTGGCCGGCATGAAGCTGACGATGGTGTCAACGATGCTCTCGGCGATGATCACGGTGGTGGCGATCGCCACGGTCGTCCACGTGATCGTCGAGGTCCGCCGCCAGCGCGAGCTCGGCCTCCCCCCGCGGCAGGCGCTCGAGGAGGCGATCCACCTCCTCTTCTGGCCGGTGATCGGCGCCATTGCCACCGATGTGATCGGATTCGGTTCGCTGATCACCAGCCGGGTCGGGCCGGTGCACGACTTCGGGATCATGACGGCGATTGGCGCGATCATGGTGCTCTTCTCGGCGGCGCTGGTCGTCCCGCAATTGGCCCTCGGCGGCCGGTTCGACTCCGGCCCACGGCGGGCCTGGGGGGAAGGACTGCTCGACCTCGGCCTCGACGGCCTCGTGCGGCGGATCGTCCGGCATCCGGGCCGGATCATGATCGGGGCGACCCTCGTCGTGGCCGCCTGCATGGCCGGAATGGGCTGGCTCGAAGTCGAGACCGACTTCACCCGCAACTTCCGCCGCTCGAGCGGAATAGTCCGCTCCTATGAAATGATCGAGTCGCGTCTCGGCGGCGCGGGAGTGTGGGATATCCTCATCCCGGTGAGCGGCCCGATCGACGGGGCGATGGTGGCCCGCCTCGGCCGGCTCGAGGAGCGGCTGCGGAGCGAGGTGATCGCCCCCGGGCCGGATGGCGTCCCTGCCCCTGCCCTGACAAAGGTGTTGAGCGTGGCCGACGTCCTCGCGGCGGTCTCCCCCGTCCCCCTCGAAAGCGCCGGCACGTCGGCGCTTGGCAACTGGGTCGTCGGCAGCGCCGTGACGCTCCTCCGGCAACAGCTCCCCCAACTCGACCGGTCGCTCATCGGGCACGATCCCGAGGATGGCTCAACCTGGCTGCGGGTCATGCTTCGGGCGCGGGAGCGGCAGCCGGCGGCGGCCAAGCGGTCGATCGTCGAGTCGGTGCGGCAGATCGTCGCCGAGGAGTTTCCCCCCGGTCCGGGCGGTGGAGGCGAAGTGACCGGGTTCTTCGTCCTCCTCTCGCAACTCGTCGACCGGATGCTCACCGATCAGTGGTCGACCTTCCTGATTGCAGCGGTGGGGATTTTCCTCCTCCTCGCCCTCTCCTTCCGCAGCCTTCTCCTGGCCACCGTGGCACTGGTCCCCAACGCGCTGCCGATCTTCGTCGTCCTCGGGCTGATGGGTTGGTGCGGCCAGCGGATCAACATGGGGACGGCGATGATCGCCGCTGTCTCGATGGGCCTCTCGGTCGACAGTTCGATCCATTGGCTCGTCGCCTTCAAGCGCCGGCTCGCCGGAGGCCACACGCTCCCCGCCGCGCTCGACGTCGCCCATCAGACGGCCGGGAGGGCGATGGTGTTTGCGACGCTGGCGCTCGTCGTCGGGTTTCTCGCGCTGACCACGAGCGAGTTCATCCCCACCGTGTCGTTCGGCGCCCTCACCTGCCTGACCCTGCTCGGGGGTCTCGCCGGTAACCTCGTCGTCCTCCCGGTCATGCTCGCCCTCCTCGAGCCGTGGCTCGGCGGAGAGTGCCGACCGGGTGGAAAACCGCTCCCACAACCCTCCGCCAGCGCCTGAAAACCGACCGTCGTCCGCATCCCCCTCTTCCTTCCCACCCCGTTCGATCCTTCCCGCCCGAGGATTCCGCCATGCCCATCGAGTTCGCTGCCGACAAGTCTCGCCATGGCTTCCGTTGCGAGCCGTCGGCCCAGCCCGAAACGATCCGTGCCGAAGCTCTGGTGGTGTTTGTCACCGAGGGGACCATCAGCGGTGCCGCCGCCAGCGTCGATCGGGCTACCGGCGGCCTCCTCACCCGCCTTGCCACCGCTGGCGAGATCACCGGAAAGCGCTACGAGTGCGTGCCGATCCTCGCGCCGACGGGCGTGGCGGCGGGGCAGATCGTCGTCGTCGGCCTCGGGCCCCAGGGGACGGACCCCGACAACAGCCCTGACCTGGGAACGCTTTACCGGGCAGCGGCCACCGCCACCCGCCACCTTTCGACGCGCCCCCGTGAGACGGTCGTCCTCGTCGCCGAGCCGTCGTGGTCGGCCCGACAGACCGAGCAGGCGGTCGCCGGGGGAGCGATGGGGATGGTCGGGCAGGACCTCCGCCGCACCGACAAGAAGCGGACGCGATTCGGCACGACGATCTGGGCCGGTGCCACGCCAGACGCGCTCGCCACCGGCATGCTGATCGCCGACGGCGTCAACCTCGCCCGCCGACTGGTCAACAGCCCCCCGGACGATCTCTACCCCGAGACGTTCGCCGAGGCGGCCGCCGCGATCGCCGGGCGGACCGGGATGGAGATCGAGATCTGGGACGAGCACCGCCTCGACCGAGAACGCTGCCGGGCGATCCTCGCCGTCGGCCGGGGGAGCTCACGGGCGCCGCGCCTGGTGAAGCTCACCTACCGCGGCCCCGGGGTCCCGGCCGGTCCCCCGCATATCGCCCTCGTCGGCAAGGGGGTGACCTTCGATTCCGGCGGCCTATCGCTCAAAACCCCGGACGGAATGCTGACGATGAAGTGCGACATGGCCGGGGCCGCGGCGATGCTCGCCGCCGCCGCCACGATCGCGGCCCTCCGGCTCCCGGTGAACCTCGTCGCGGTCTGCGGATTGGCGGAAAACATGACCGGACCGGCGGCCTACAAGCTCGGCGATGTGATCACCGCCCGCAGCGGCACAACGATCGAGATCCACAACACCGATGCCGAGGGGCGGGTGGTGCTCGCCGATGTTCTCGATGTCGTCCGGGAAATGGCCCCCCAGAGGATCGTCGACGCCGCCACCTTGACGGGGGCCTGCATGGTGGCCCTCGGCCACGACGTCGCCGGCCTGTTCACCAACGATCAGGGCTGGTGTGACCAGATCGCCGCCGCGGCGCGGGCCGTCGGGGAGCCGGTGTGGCAACTGCCGATGTACCCCGAGTTCGACGAGCAGATCCGTGGCGAGGTGGCCGACATCAAGAATGTCGGCGACGGACGGTGGGGGGGGGCGATCACCGCGGCCAAGTTCCTCGAGCGGTTCGTCGGCGGGATTCCCTGGACCCATGTCGACATCGCCGGCCCGGCGTTCGCGGAGAAGCCGCGGCCGTGGATCGATGGCGGCGGCACCGGAGTGCTCGTGCGGACGCTCGTCGAACTGATGCGCAACGGAAGCCACTGACGCCGCGGCCGTCCCTGCGGATGCCGCGGAGCACGTGCCGAGGGCCGCTCACGCCCCCCCAATCACCCGCGCTACCTCATCCCGCGTTACCGGCTCGATCACGCCCCGCTCGGTGATGATCCCACGGATCAGCCGGGCAGGCGTGACGTCGAAGGCCGGATTGAAGGCCTCGGCCTCCGGCGGGGCGATCGCTCTCCCCCAGGGGCTCGTCACCTCCGCGGCGGCGCGGTGCTCGATCGGGATTTCCGTGCCGTCGACGATCGAGAGATCGAACGTGCTCGACGGCGCGGCAACGTAGAAGGGCACGCCGTGGGCCGCCGCGAGCACCGCCAATCCGTACGTGCCGATCTTGTTGGCCGTGTCGCCGCCGGCGGTGATCCGATCGGCCCCGACGATGCAGCAGCCGATCCGGCCGGTGGCGAGGAGGTGCCCGGCGGCAGAGTCACACAGCACCGTCACCGGGATGCCCCGCTGGACGAGCTCCCAGGCCGTCAGCCGCGCCCCCTGAAACAACGGGCGGGTCTCGTCGGCCCAGACGCGGAAGCGTCGACCATCCGCCCATGCCGTCGTGATCACCGCCAGCGCCGTTCCGTCTCCTCCAGTGGCAAGCGCCCCGGCATTGCAGTGGGTGAGAACATCCCCCTCCGGCAACAGCTCAGCGCCATATCGCCCGATCGCGAGGCACAGCCGCCGATCCTCATCGTGGATCTCCGTGGCCGCACGGAGTAGGGAGGCGACCACATGAGCCGGTGTCGGCGAGCCAGAGCCGGCAGGAGCCGGCAGACCGACCTCTCGGAGCACACGCTCCACGGCCCAGCGAAGATTGACGGCGGTCGGCCGGGCGGCCGCAATCTCCTCCGCTGCGGCGAGAAGGTGAGCGACGGCCGGCCCGCCATCGAGCCCCTTTCGGCTGGCCTCGGCGGCGGCGATGACCACACCATATCCACCAGCGATCCCGATGGCCGGTGCGCCGCGCACCCGGAGGCTGCGGATCGCCTCGATCACGGTCGGCACGTCGCGGCACTCGACCCAGACGATCTCTCCGGGGAGCCGCGTCTGGTCGAGGAGCTCCAGATACCCTCCGCTCCCCCCCACCCAGCGCACCGACACCGGGCTTGCCACGTCGTGATCGCTCATGATTTTTCTCCCTGGATGGGCGTGGATCGGGACCGTGAACCGGGCGTTGTCACCGGCCGAAGCGGGGCTCGGCACAGCGCAGACCGAATGCCGCCGCCACCGCCGGCTGCACGAGCTCCCCCCGCCAGACATTCACGGCGGATCGGATCGCGGCACTCCGTTCAGCGGCCACTCCCACCCCCTCCCGGGCCAGATCGAGGACATAGGGAAGTGTGGCATTGCACAGCGCGTAGGTGCTCGTCCGCCCCACGGCGCCCGGCATGTTCGTGACGCAGTAGTGGACAATATCATCGACGACGTAGGTCGGCTCGGCGTGCGTCGTCGGACGACTGGTAGCCACGCACCCACCCTGATCGATCGCCACGTCGATGATGACCGCCCCCGGCTTCATGAGCTTGAGGTCATCGCGCTCGACCAGATGCGGTGCCCGGGCCCCGGGGATCAGCACGCTGCCGATGACGAGATCGGCCCGACGCAGTTGTTCACGGATCGTGTGCCGATCGGAGAAGAGAACATCGACGTTGGGCGCGCAGACGTCGTCGAGGTAGCGGAGCCGATCGAGGTTCGTGTCGAGGAGGCCGACGCTGGCGCCGAAGCCGGCGGCCACTTTGGCCGCGTTGGCACCAACCGTGCCGGCCCCGAGAATCGTGACATGCGCCGGCGCCACACCCGGCACCCCGCCGAGGAGGATGCCCCTCCCCATCTGCGGTTTCTCGAGGTATTTTGCCCCCTCCTGGATGCTCATCCGCCCGGCCACCTCGCTCATCGGCACGAGCAACGGCAATCGGCCCCGGTCATCCCGGAGTGTCTCGTAGGCCACCGCCGTGGCACCCGTCGCCAGGAACCCCTCGGTCAGCCCCCGGTCGGCGGCGAAGTGGAAGTAGGTGAAGAGCACCTGTCCGGGCCGGAGGAGGGCCAGCTCCGGACGCTGCGGCTCCTTCACCTTGACGACGAGGTCGGCTTCGGCAAACACCTCGGCGGCCGTTTCTATGAGCCGCGCCCCACACGCCTCATAGGCCTCGTCGGGGAGGCCGGAGCCCGCCCCGGCGGTGCGCTGGACGATCACGGTGTGGCCGGCCCGCACCAGTTCCTCGACGCCCACCGGCAGAATCGCCACCCGATACTCGTCGCGCTTCGTCTCCTTGGGGACTGCGACGATCGTCATGGGAGGGGCTCCGCGAGGGGAGGAAGCGTGGTGGGTGAGGACGAGGGAAGGGGGCGAGGCGGGGCAAGAAC
>JBAWVV010000257.1:0-6366 GCA_037147115.1 Planctomycetia bacterium
TGGGCCGCGTTCCGGCAATTCAGCTCCAGTGCTCTCCTCGACCGCGGCGGGGCGAAGGTCGTCGCCTGGGGGCTCGCCGAGAGTGATCCGGAGCGGATGCTGATGGGCGATCCTCGTCTTCCGTACGGCCGCCTGCAGCGTCAACTCGCGCGGCGGCGTGATCCCGACTTCTCCGGTCACCGCTGGCGGTTCACGCCGGCCGTGTTCGAGTCGATCCTCTTCGACCTCCGCATCCTCGGCCTGGTCGGCCTCGAGGTCGACGAAGTCATCCCCACGGTCCACGGGGAGTTCACGGTGAAGCTTCGGGCCGCAGCGCCGGGCGAACTCTCCGTCGAGGAGATCCGGCGGCGCAGAACCGATCTCCGCATCCGCGCCGACGACGAGGCGGCGGTGGTGTCGCGGGCCTACCGGGCGCTCGAGGCAGAGCTGGCGGCGGCCCGGGTGGCGCTTGCGGGAGTTGCCCGCGCGGCGTGAGGATGGAGTTCGTCGAGGGCCTCCACCCCCGACGCTCCCCGCGCCGCCGACATCGCGGCGTGCATTCCTCGGGCCTGTGGGAATCGGCTATAACGCCGATCATCCGCCCCGAGTGCCCCGAGGAAGTCGCCGATGTCGCAGACGCATGAAGAACAGGTGCTCGTGGTGCCGCGGGCGGTGTTCGAGCGGGTGGGGGTGTTTCAGGGCTTCAGTGCCGACACCGCCGCCTACCTTCCCCACCTCCTCGATCCGCGCCACACCTGCTGGCAGCCGCGCGGGAAGGTCGAGGAGGATCCCTCCTTCAAGCAGCTGATTCCCTACTGTGTTCTCTCCGCGATCGGCGACGATGGTGTCCGTCGGTTCCTCGCCTACACCCGCGGCGGCGGTCAGGGGGAGGCACGCCTGCGGGCGAAGCGCTCGGTGGGGATCGGCGGCCACATCTCCACGCTCGACGGCGGGGCGGGAGACGATGCCTCGTACGAAGCGGGGATGCGCCGCGAGCTCGACGAAGAGGTGGCGATCGGCGGCGCGTGGACGGCTCGCTGCGTCGGCCTCATCAACGACGATGCCACGCCGGTGGGGAGTGTCCATCTCGGCATCGTTCATATCATTGATCTGGAGCGTCCGGAGGTGGCGTCGCGCGAGGCCGATCTCCTCGACTGCGGGTTTGCCACGCTCGCGGAGCTGCTTGTCGACCGCGACCGCTTCGAGACCTGGTCGCAGATCACCCTCGACGCCCTCCAGGCCGGCCGGCTCGCCTGACCGCGACGCGGATGAAAGCAGCGTGCCTGGATGCCAACCTACCTCGACAACCACGCCACCACCCGCCTCGACCCGCGCGTCCTCGACGCGATGCTGCCGTGGCTGACGGAACGCTACGGCAACGCCGGCAGCGCCACCCATGCCATGGGCCGGGAGGCGCGTGACGCAGTCGACGCTTCGCGCGCCCGGATGGCGGCGGCGGTGGGGGCCGATCCGCGCGAGATCGTGTTCACTTCCGGGGCGACCGAGGCGATCAACCTCGCCCTCCAGGGGGCGGCGTTGCGGCACGGGATGCGCGAGGGGCGGCCGGGGAGGATTCTTTCGCTTGCCACCGAGCATTCGGCCGTGCTCGACACGCTCGATCATCTCGCCCACCGGGGCTTTTCCGTCGAGCGGCTACCGGTCGTGCCGCAGTCGCGCCCCGGCTTGGCCGGGAGGATCGATCCGGCCACGATCGACGCGGCGTGGGACAGCGACACGTTCCTCGTCTCGGTGCTCCTGGCCAACAACGAGATCGGGGTTGTCCAGGACGTGCGCGCGATTGCGGCGATTGTCCGGGCACGCGGCGGGCTCCTCCATGTCGATGCGTCTCAGGCCCTGGCGCGGATGCCGGTCGATGTCGAGGCCCTCGGGGCTGACTTGGCGAGCTTCTCTGCCCACAAGTTTCATGGTCCCAAGGGAGTGGGAAGCCTGTGGGTGCGGCGGCGCGTCCGGCCGGTGCGGATCGATCCGCTCGTCTTCGGAGGGGGCCAGGAGCGCGGCCTCCGCAGTGGCACCCACGATGTCGCGGGCATCGTCGGCATGGCGACGGCGGCGGAGCTGGCAGTGGCCGAGTTGGCGGCCGACATGGCCCGGATGCGCGGGCTCCGCGATCGGCTCATGGCGGGGCTGGCGGCGGGGATCGACGGGCTGGTTCTCAATGGCCCTCCGCTGGATGGGATCCTGGCCGACGGCACGCCGCTGCGGCTGGTGAACAATCTCAATGTCCGCATCCCCGGCGTCGACGGGCAGACGCTCCTGGCGACGCTCGATGCCGAGGGGCTCGCCGTCAGCTCGGGGAGCGCCTGCTCCTCGGAGCAGCCGCGCCCCAGCCATGTCCTCCTCGCCCTCGGGCTCGACGACGACCAGGCCCGGTCGAGCCTCCGCTTCGGCCTTTCCCGGTTCACGACCGGCGAGGAGATCGACACGGCGGTCCGGCTCGTCGTCGCCGGGATCGCCCGGCTGCGGTCGCTGGCGGGGTGACGGGAAGTGACAGGGGGCGGAGTTCCTGGGAGCCGGCGAAGGCGGATCAAAGGCTTTGCCTGTCGGGAACCTCCGGGTAGAATAAAAGTAAGCCTGGATGCAGAAACTCACGGCCCCGGTCGATCGAAGGTTCACCCGTCGTCGATCCGGGGGAGCTTGTCTGGGCGTGTTTGAGGTCGTCTAAATCCCCTGTATTCCCGTACCGCTCGGAGATAACGCACCATGTCGGTCATGCTCACGGAGAAGGCAGCCAGCGAAGTCAAGAAGATCATGGCTGACCAGAAATACGAAGAAAACA
Source organism: Planctomycetia bacterium (assembly GCA_037147115.1). Classification (GTDB taxonomy): domain Bacteria; phylum Planctomycetota; class Planctomycetia; order Pirellulales; family UBA1268; genus QWOP01. Next base: position 2,777 of record JBAWVV010000257.1, read on the forward strand.
CGGTTCTTCGCGTCGGGGTTGCCGGCGGTGGCTGCAGTGGCTTCCAGTATTCCCTCGGCTTCGACACGAACTTCGATCCCAAGGCCGATACCCGCTCCGAGCAGCACGGCGTCGGGATCGTGGTCGACAAGAAGAGCGACCTGTTCCTCGATGGCACGACGCTCGACTTCCACGAGGGGATCGACAAGCGCGGCTTCACCTTCAACAATCCCCAAGCCAAGAAGAGCTGTGGCTGCGGCAGCTCGTTCCAAGCCTGATCGGTCCATCGGTCTCTTTCCCGCGTCGGTCGGGGCCGGTTTGACCGGCTCCGACCGATGTTTTTTAGGGACGGTTCTCGTTTTTTTTGGGGACGGTTCTTGAGGGTGTCCCCAGGGGAGGTGGTGTGGCGACGCGACACGAGAAGGTCCGGATCGTCGGTATCGGTGACGACGGCGTCGACGGCATGACGGCCCAGGCGCGGCGGCTCCTCGAAGCAGCAGAGGTGCTCCTCGGGCCGGAGTCGTGCGCGGGGCACCTCCCCCCCGCGATCGCCGGCCGACTGGAAGTGTCCAGCGGGCTCGACGATCTCGTCGAGCGGATCGAACGCCACGCGGGGAGCCGGGTGGTCGTCATCGCCTCGGGCGATCCCCTCTTTTACGGCACCGCCCGGTATGTCTGCGCCAAGCTCGGCAAGGATCGGTTCGAGGTCGTGCCGCATGTCAGCAGCATGCAACTGGCGTTTGCCCGGGTGAAGGAGGGCTGGGAGGAGGCCTTCCTTGCCAACCTCTCCGGGCAATCGATTGAGCGGGTCATCGACCGCGTCCGCACGAGTGATACCGTCGGCTTGTTCACGAGCGAGCAGTGGCCGGCGGCGGCCGTGGCCCAGGCCCTCCTCGACGAAGGGATCGATTCCTTCCAGGCCTACGTCTGCGAAAATCTCGGCTCCCCCGACGAACGCGTCACCCAAGGGAGCCTCGCCGACATCGCCAAGGAGACGTTCAGCCCGCTCAACGTCATGATCCTCGTGCGGAAGTCGCGGGCCATCGACAAGCCGGGGCAGGCCGGCACGCGCCTGTTCGGCAATCCCGACGATTCTTTTCTCCAGTCGCGTCCCAAGCGCGGGCTGCTGACGCCGGCCGAGGTCCGCAGCTTGGCGCTGGCGGAGCTCGGCCTCTCCACCACGAGTGTCGTCTGGGACGTCGGTGCGGGGAGTGGATCGGTGGGGCTCGAGGCGGCGCGGATTGCGCGCGACGGGCAGGTGCATGCCATCGAGATGGATCCCGACGATCATCGGCTGATCCTCTCCAATGCCGAACGCTTCGGCGTTACGAACCTCCACGCGGTGCTCGGGCGTGCCCCCGACGCTTGGGCCGGGATCCCCGATCCCGACGCGGTGTATGTCGGCGGCAGCGGCCGCGACGTGGCGATGCTCGTTGAGGAGGCCTGGAAGCGGCTCAAGTCCGGCGGACGGCTGGTCACCGCCTGCAACAGCATCGAGAATCTTGCCGCGGTTCATTCCCTCCTTCGGGCGCGATCGGCCGACACGGCCCACTGGCTCGTAACGATCGCCCGTGGGATCGAGCAACTCGATCGGATCCGCTTTGAGTCGCTCAATCCCGTCTTCCTGATCGCGGCCACCAAGCCCTGAACTCCGCCGGTGCCCCGTGCCCCCTTCTGATCATCCCCTCCACCCCGCCGTGCCGGTGCTCCCGCGGGGAACGTCGATCCTCGGGGGGCCGGGAGGGAGCACCGGCACGCTCGACGTGATTGCCGTCGGAGCCCATCCGGATGACGTCGAGATTGGGTGCGGCGGGACGCTTTCGCTCCTGGCGGCCCGAGGGGCGCGGATCGGGATCGTCGATCTCACCGACGGCGAGCCGACACCCCGTTCGAGCGGACCGGAGGAGCGCACGGCCGAGGCGCTCGCCGCGGCCCGCGCCCTCGGCGTGGTCCACCGCGAGCATCTCGGCTTCCCCAACCGGCGCTTGTTCGATGGCTTCGACGTCCGGGTGGCGCTGGCGCGGGTCTTCCGCCGCCACCGCCCGCGGCTCATCCTTGGCCTGGGAGACCGCACGCCGCTGGCCTCCCCCGATCATGCCCAGACGCTGGCGATCACCGAGGCCGCCGTCTTCTACTCGCGGTTGTGCAAGTGGGACGACGTCTTCGACGGACTGCCGGTGCACACTGTTGGGCAACTTCTCACCTACTTCCTCACCCCCAGCATTCCGCAGATCCCCACCGGCCACTTTCCTCTCGTCGTCGACATCGACGGCCACCTCGACCGCAAGCTCGAATCGATCGCCCACTACCGCTCCCAGTTTCCCCCCGAGAAGACCCACGTGCTCGCCCGCGTGCGGGCCTCCGCGGAGGTGATCGGGGCGATGGCCGGCTGCGGGCTCGGCGAGCTCCTCGCCTCGACGAGGGTCCCCTCCACGAACGATCCGCTCGGGATGCTCTTTCCCCTGCCGGCCCCGGCTCCGGCGGTGACACGATGAGCATTGCCGGCGGCGACCGAGTCGATGCGATCGTGATCGGCGCTGGGATCAGTGGGCTGGCCGCCGCCACGGAGCTCGCCAAGGCAGGCTGCCGGACGATCGTCCTGGAGAAGTCGCGCGGGATTGGCGGACGGATGGCGACGCGGCGTGTCGGTCCGGCTGTCTGCGACCACGGCGCCCAGTTCTTCACCGTCCGCACGCGCGCGTTTGGGGCGACGGTGGCGGAAGCTCACGCCGCCGGTGTGGTCCGCACCTGGTGCGATGGCTTCTCGCGATTGGCCGACGCGGAGGGGGCGATCGAGCCGGCTGGCGACGGCCACGCGCGCTGGTGCGGCACGCTGGGCATGACCGATCTCCCCAAACGGCTCGCTGTGGCACTCCCTCCAAACCTCGTCGAGGTCCGCACCGGAGTGCTGGCCGCGGCGGTGGGACTCGTCGATGGCGGCCTGACAGTGACGCTCGAGGTCAAGGAAGGGGAGGCGCCCCGGGTGCTCGGCGCCCGCGGCCTCGTCCTCTCCTGCCCGGTGCCGCAGAGCCTCGATCTGCTCGCTACTGGCAACGCCTTCGGGGCGCTGGATGACGCGGCGGTCGAGACGCTTCGGGGGATCGACTACGACCCCTGCTTCGCCCTCATGCTCGTCCTCGACCGGCCGTCGCAGGTGCCGCCGCCGGGGGGAATCCAGCTCGCCTCGGGGCCGATTACCTGGGTGGGAGACAATCTTCAGAAGGGGATCTCGACCGTGCCGGCGCTCACGGTTCATGCCTCCGGCGACTTCAGCCGGGAGCGGTTCGACGCCGATCCGGCGGCCGTGACGGCCGAGCTCGAATCGCGCGCCGCCGCCTGGATCGGTGAGGCAACGGTCGTCGAGCGATCGCTGCAGCGGTGGAAGTTTGCCCAGCCGCGCGTCATCGTGCCGGCACCTTTTGTTTCCCCCTTGGCCGCGCCGCCGATCGCCTGCTGTGGCGATGCCTTCAAGGGGCCGCGGGTCGAGGGGGCCGCCTGCAGTGGTCAGGCAACGGGGCGGTGGATGGGCCGGCTCCTCGCCGACAGGCGCTGACGTGTCGAGGGTGTCGGGGCGAGGGTGCCGCGGCCGACGCGGGGGGGGCGACTTGCAT
>JBAWVV010000258.1:0-6310 GCA_037147115.1 Planctomycetia bacterium
AGTGGCATCCGGCCGCGGTCGACGGCGACGTTGTCGGCCGTGGGGCGGTCGTGGCCCGGCTCAAGGGTCCGACGCGCAGCATCCTCACGGCCGAACGAACCTTGCTGAATGTCCTCGGCCGGATGTCGGGGGTGGCCACCGCCACACGCCGGCTCGTCGACGCGGTCGCCGGCACGCCCTGCCGGATCTACGACACCCGCAAGACCGTCCCTGGCTGGCGGCTCCTCGACAAGGTCGCCGCCCGGGCCGGCGGCGGCTGGACCCACCGGATCGGGCTCTACGACGCGATTCTGATCAAGGACAACCACCTCGCGGCGGTCGAGGCGGCGGGGGCCGATCCGGCGGCGGCCGTGCGCCGTGCCCGCGACTTCGTTAGCCGGACGTTTCCCCCCGAGCGGGCTGAAGCGACCGTCGTGGAGATCGAACTCGACACCCTTGACCACCTCCCGGCCGTGCTCGAGGCGGGCGCCGATATCGTCCTCCTCGACAACATGCCGCCCGCGCGGCTGGCGATCGGGGTCGAAATCCGCAATCGCCTCCGCCCGGAGGTGATTTTGGAAGCTTCAGGCGGGATCTCCCCCGACACGGTCAGGAATATCGCCGCCTCAGGGATCGACCGGGTCAGCAGCGGATGGCCGACCCACACAGCACCCTGGCTCGACGTGGCGCTCGATTGGGGCGCCGCCACGCGAAGTGCGTAAGGATCACGCAGGAGCCAACGCGATAATTGTGCCGCGGAGGCACGCCCCTAGCACACGCCCAGCGCAGCGATCAGGTTAGACGAAGATTATTTCCGCCGAACGACGATTGTTCGCGGAAATCGCCTGAGAGTGCCGCCCAAGACCGTCGCTCGAGCGGTCAAACCCCAAGGAGGCGGTTGCGCTTCGTGCGACGTTCCGCGCGGAGGCGGGCGCGGCGACGGGTCTCGCTCGGCTTCTCGAAGAATTCGCGCCGCCGCATCTCCTTCTTGATGCCGCTGCGCTCGACCAATTTCCGGAAGCGGCGAACAGCTTCCTGAATGCTCTCCCGTTCACGAACCGTGAGCTTGACCATACGAATCCCGATGAGCTGGAAATACCCGGAACGAAGCCCCAGAGAATAGCGAAAGGGGGCCGAAAAGTCCATCCCGCCCTCTGCCCCGGTCCTTCGAGGGTGTCGTGTTTCTGCGACTGGCCGCCGAAACACCAGTGGCCAGGGCTCTCGGCCGGGTTCGGGGAGTCTTGGATTGCCCGTTCCCGGCTCCGGCCGCACAATTGGGCCCGGCCGCTCTCCAGCCCAACCAAGGCCGCCCCGCCGGTGGCAGCAGAGGCCACGTCCACCGGTCAATCCCTCCCACTTTTTTTGGTCCCTGCTTGGCCCCATCGGGGAGCCGGGGGCCGACGGAACCGCTGATGATCGCCGAAGTCGCTTCCCCTGGCTCGCTCCACGATCTCATCTTCTGGACCGACGCCACGGCCATCAGGGAGGGAATCCTGGCGCTGGCGGCCCTCGTGATCTTCCTCGTCACCGCTCCCCGCGGGCGGCGCTGGCTCTCCTGGCTTTCGATCTCGCTGCTCGCCCTGTCGCTGATCCCGCTGCTCGCGATCATCCTCTTCCCGCAGCCCGCGGTCGCTGATGCCGGGGGTGGCCTGGGCCATGCCGACCATGTCCAGCGGTTTTTCCTCCTGGCCTCGTTTCTGCAGTCGTGCCTGCTCCTGGTGGTGGTGTGTGGCTGGGAACGCGTCACCCGGCCGATGCCGAAGATCTTCGTCGACATCCTCCGCTGCGTGATGCTGGCGGTGGCGCTGTTGATCGTGCTCTGGGATGCCGGGATCAACGCCGGCGAACTCGTCACCGGCTCGGCTCTGGTCACCGCGGTGCTCGGTTTCGCCCTCAAAGACACCCTCGGCAACGTCTTCGCCGGCCTCGCCATCCACGCCGAGCATCCGTTCGAGGTCGGTGATTGGATCCAGTACGACGCCAATCAGGCTCACATCGGTCGGGTCGTAGAGGTCAATTGGCGGGCCACGAAGGTGATCACGCTCGACGAGGCCTACGTCATCGTCCCCAACGGCCAGCTCGCCCAGGCCTCGATCCGCAATTTCACCAAGCCCGATTCCTGGTCCCGGCGGTCGATCTTCGTCGTCACCCCGTATGAAGTCTCCCCGCAACGGGTGCAGCGGATCATCCTCGAGGCGATCCGGGGGAGTTTTGGGGTCCTCGAACACCCAGCGCCGTCGGTCGTGACGAGCAATTTCACCGACCGCGGGGTGGAGCACTGGGTGCGGTTGTTCACGAACGACTTCGACAAGCGCGACCGGGTCGACGGCATGGCCCGTGACCGGATCTGGTTCGCACTGGCCCGCAGCGGCATCGAGATCCCGACCGCCACGCAGGCGATCAAGCTGACGCAACTCCCTCCCCCTCCCCTGCCGGAGCCCGCCGAGGCGAGACTTGCCAGGCGGGTCGAGTCGCTCAAGCGCGTGGGCATTTTTTCCGGGTTGTCACCGGGGCACCTCGACCGGTTGGCGATGGAGGGGCGCGAATGTCGGTTTGCCGGCGGGGAGCCTGTCATCCGCCAGGGTGATCCTGGCGAGAGCCTGTTTGTCGTCCTCGATGGGAGCGTCGAGGTGAGTGCCCGGGAGGGGGATGGCCTGCCGGTGGTGATCACGACGATCGGGCCGGGGGGGTTCTTCGGCGAGATGTCGCTGATGACCGGCGAGGTGCGGTCGGCCACGATCACAGCGAAGGCCGAATCGTCCCTCCTCGAGATCGACAAGGCGACGTTTCGGCGCGTGCTCGAGGAGCAGCCGAGCCTTGTCGAGACGCTCGGGCGGGCCCTCACCGCCCGCGCCGGGGAACGCTCCACGCTCTTGGCCCGCGACGGCCGCCGGGAGGATCCCCCGCAGCCGGATCTGTTTCAGAGGATCAGGGATTATTTTGCGATGTGACCTGGAGGAGGCCTGTCATCCCCCCGCCCTCGCCCACCCGGAGCCCCCCGCGCCATGCGGATCGAACTTCTGCCCTCGAGCATCCCGTCGTCTGACGCGCAGTTCCTCGTGTCGTTTGTCATCAACGACACCGTGGCGATCGATGCCGGCTCGATCGGCCTCCTGGCCGATCTCGATCGCCAGCGGGCGATCCGCCACGTGTTCATCACTCACGAACACCTCGACCACATCGCCAGCCTGGCGATCTTCCTCGAGAACGTCTTCGAACCGGGGCCCGACTGCGTCGAGCTGCTCGCCGCACCGGAGGTCCTCGAGTTCCTCCACAGCGACGTCTTCAATGGCCGGGTGTGGCCCGACTTCTTCGAGCTTTCGAGTCCCGAAAACGCCTTTTTGAAGACGACCGTCCTCGAGCCGATGGTGCCGGTCGTGCGCGGGGGATTTACTGTCACGCCGGTGCCGGTGTCGCACGGGGTCGAAACCCTCGGGCTCGTCGTCGACGACGGCCGGGCCGCTGTCGTTTTCCCGTCCGACACCGGCCCCACGGAACACCTCTGGCGCCATCTCGGCGCGATGCCGCACCTCAAGGCGGTGTTCCTCGAGGCGAGCTTCCCCTCGAGCTTGAGTGACCTCGCCACGCTGACCGGGCACCTCTGTACGCGGACGTTCCCGCTCGAGGCGGCGAAGCTCCCCGCCGGGGTGCGGAAGATCGTCGTCCACCGCAAGGTGCGGTATGCCGCCGAGATCGCCCGCGAGATCTCGGCGCTCGGCCTCGACAACGTGGAGTTCGTCCAGCCCGGGCACGTCTACGAGTTTTGACGTCCGTCAGATTCCGTCTCTCCGATCAGCCCTTCCCGCGGCCTTGGCGCTTCCGGTCGTGCTCCGTGAGGAGAATCTTGCGGAGACGGATGACGTCGGGGGTCACCTCGATGAGCTCGTCATCCTCGATGTATTCCAGCGACTCTTCGAGCGACATCCGCCGCGGGGGCTTGAGGAGAATGTTGCGGTCGCTGCCGCTGGCCCGCATGTTGGTCAGCTTCTTCTCCTTCGTCGGGTTGACGGTCATATCGTCACTCCGGGCGTTCTCGCCGACGACCATCCCCTCGTAGACCTCGTCGCCCGGTTGGATGAACAGGTCGGCCCGCTCCTGGAGGCCGTCGAGTCCGAAGGCGACCGCCTTGCCGGGGACCATCGAGATCAGCACGCCGTTGGCCCGCCCCGCCACCTCCCCTTCCATTGGGCTCCACTTCTCGAAGCGGTGGTGCATGATCGCCGTCCCCTGCGTGGCATTCAGGACGCGCGTCCGCAGGCCGATCAGGCCTCGGGCCGGGATCGAGAACTCAGCATGGGCAAACTCCCCGCGGTTCCCCATGTGGCGGAGCTGTCCGCGCCGCGAGCCGGTCAGTTCCATGACCGGCCCGAGCTTGTCGTGCGGGACCTCAACGACGAGCGACTCAAACGGCTCGAGCGTTATGTCGCCCTCCTTGTGGAGGATGACGCGCGGCTTGCCAACGGAGAGCTCGTAGCCCTCGCGCCGCATCGTCTCGATGAGAACGGAGAGATGGAGCAGGCCGCGACCGGAGACGGAAAAATTATCGGAGCCCGCGATCTGTTCGACGCGCAGGGCGACGTTCCGCTCGAGCTCCTTCATGAGCCGGTCGCGCAGATGCCGCGTGGTGAGGAACTTGCCGGAGCGGCCTGCCAGCGGCGAGCTGTTGACGCCGAAGACCATGTTGAGCGTCGGCTCGTCGACGGTGAGGCGCTCGAGCGGGCGGGGATCGGCCGGATCGCAGATCGTGTCGCCGATCTCGACGTTCTCCATCCCGCTGACGGCACAGATGTCGCCGGCGGTGGCCTCCTCGGCATCGACCTTCCCCAGCTTGTCGAAGAGCTGCAGCCCGCCAACCTTCGACGGCAAGAGTGTCCCCTTCGACGTTGACCGGACGATCTGCTGTCCCTTCGTGATCTTCCCCGACTCGAGCCTGCCGACGGCGATCCGTCCGACGTAGTCGGACCAGTCGAGCGTGGTGACGAGCATCCGCAACGGCGCCTCCGGATCGATCGCCGGGCCGGGGACCTTCTCGATGACGAGGTCGAGCAGCGGCGCCATCGTCCCTTCGCGGGCTGTGACGTCGTGCGAGGCGAAGCCGTGCCGCGACGAGGCGTACACGAACGGAAAGTCGGCGAGGTCGTCGTCGGCCCCGAGCTCGAGGAACAGCCCGAGGATCTCGTCGAGGACCTCGAGTGGCCGGGCGTCGGGGCGGTCGATCTTGTTGATGACGACCACCGGCAGCAGTCGGGCCTCGAGCGCTTTGGAGAGGACGAACCGGGTCTGGGGCATCGGCCCCTCGGCGGCATCGACGAGGACGAGGGCCCCGTCGGCCATCCGCAGCACCCGCTCCACCTCGCCGCCGAAGTCGGCGTGGCCGGGGGTGTCGATGATGTTGATCTTCGTCCCCTTCCAGTCGACGGAGATGTTCTTGGCGAGGATCGTGATCCCCCGCTCCCGCTCGAGGTCGTTGGAGTCGAGGATCCGCTCGCCGGAGACCTGGCTGGCGCGGAACTGCCCGCTTTGTCGAAGCAGGCAGTCGACGAGCGTCGTCTTGCCATGATCGACGTGCGCGATGATGGCAATGTTGCGGATGTCGGAGCGGCGGAGGAGCGGGGCAGAGGCGGCGTCGGAGGGGCCGGACATGGGGTGTTGCCCGGCGGACCGGGCTTCTCGGGGCGGGGAGGAGTGCGCTCGCCGGGATCGGGAGCGGGCGGGATCGGGCTGGTGAGGGGAAACCTCTCAGTATCCCTGACGGGGGGTGGTTCCGTCCAGTGAGGAAGGCGTGTGGGCCACGCCACCCCACTTCGCGGTCAGTCCCCGCGGCGCGCGGCAGCGTAGAGCCGGTCGAAGAGCGCCGTCGGCGGCTCCCCCGCCTCCAGCTCCGTCCAAGCGGCACGGAGGGGGGGCGTTTCCGGGGCCGCGGCGGCGGCGCTGGCCTCCGCGGCACGGGCGGCAGCGGTGGGGCCGACGAAGACCGCCACGAGCTCATCTCCGCCAAGACGTGCCAGGAGCCGGGCGTCGGGAGCGAGCGACCGGAGCCGTTCGGCGGCCCGGCGGAGGAGTGCATCCCCGGCGGTGAAGCCGTGGAGGATGTTGGTTTGCTTGAGGCCGACCAGATCGACGAGCACGCAGGCAATTGACGGGGCCGCGGTCTTGGCGTCGAGCGTGAGCAACGCTTCGAGGGCATCCCGCGCCGAGAGCCCGGTGAGCGGATCGAGGGCCGGGCCGTGGTCGTGATGGCAGGCGTGGACCACCGTTCTGCGGCGGGAACAGGCCGGCCCCTGAGGGCGGCGGGAAGGATCGCGGTGCCCGGCAGAGGAGAGAATCACAG
>JBAWVV010000259.1:0-6298 GCA_037147115.1 Planctomycetia bacterium
CCCCCGATCCCCTTCCGGAAGTCATCGATGGCCCCAAACAGCAATCACTCTTCAGGGGGGACAACGCCACCGCCACCCAAACGGCGTCCGCCGCCAGCAGCCCACCGTTTTCCGGCCGGATTTGGGGGGGTGAAAAAACTGACTTGACGACCTGCCTCCTCACGCTACGATCACGCCCCGGTCGACTGGGGACCATATGAAGTGGTTCGCCCAGCGATTGCCACAACATCTAGCGATAGCATGCAGATGGAGCTGCTTTCTTCTGATCGCGTGAACCGGGCCGTTTGGACCGGTTGATTTGGTTGCTCCACGGCCCTGGCGAGAACGATGGCCAGATTCGCCTGGCATACGAACTATACGGCCGTATACTTTTTCAAGCACCCCTTTCCCTTTTCCCCCACGGAGCTTCCCGATGGCAGCCTTCGAGCCGACCGCCGGATCCGCCACCACCCACCGTTCGGACGCCGGATCGACGTCGTCGGCCGACCACCTGCGGGGTCAGGATTCGAGGCCAGCCGGACGGCAGCCGCTCTCCGTCCCAGCCACCTTCTGCCCCACCGACGTGGCGACGCCGTTTGACACCACCGAATGGGATCTGCGGACAGCCGCGATCAAGGGGGAGGACGGGAAGGTCCTCTTCGAACAGACGGCCTGCGAGATCCCCGCCGCCTGGACCCAGCTAGCGACGAACGTCGTTGTCAGCAAATATTTCTACGGCGAGATTCACACCCCCGAGCGCGAGCACTCCGTCAAGCAGCTTGTCCACCGCGTCGCCCGGACGATCGCCGACTGGGGGATTGCCGACGGCTACTTCAAATCGCGTGAGGATGGCGAGAACTTCTACCGGGATCTCTCCTGGCTGTGCGTCCACCAGCACGGGGCTTTCAATTCGCCGGTGTGGTTCAACGTCGGTCTCTACCACCAGTACGGCGTCAAGGGCACCCCCTGCAACTGGCGCTGGGACGAGGCGAAGCGCGACGTCGTCATGCCCGACAACCCCTACGAGTATCCGCAGGGGAGCGCCTGCTTCATCCAGAGCGTGCAGGACAACATGGAAGACATCATGGAGCTCGCGCGGAGCGAGGCGATGCTCTTCAAGTTCGGCTCCGGCACCGGCACGGATCTCTCCACCCTCCGCAGCCAGCGCGAGAAGCTCGCCGGCGGCGGCAAGCCCTCCGGCCCCCTGTCCTTCATGCGCGTCTACGACCAGGTGGCCGCGGTCGTGAAAAGCGGCGGCAAGACGCGGCGCGCCGCCAAGATGCAGTCGCTCAAAGTCACGCACCCCGACGTGATGGAGTTCATCGAGTGCAAGGCGAAGGAGGAGAACAAGGCCCGCGTGCTGATCGAGAAGGGGGGCTACGACTCCAACTTCAACGGCGAGGCCTACAGCTCGATCCTCTTCCAGAACGCCAATCTCTCCGTCCGCCTCACCGACGACTTCATGGAGGCGGTCGATCGCGACGACACCTGGACGACCCGCTGGGTGACCGATCCCTCGAAGGCCGGCCCGTCGTGGAAGGCCCGCGACGTGCTCAACCGGATGAGCGAGTGTGCCTGGCAGTGCGGTGACCCGGGCGTGCAGTACGACACCACGATCAACCGTTGGCACACCTGCCCCAACTCCGGCCGAATCAACGCGAGCAACCCCTGCTCGGAGTACATGTTCCTCGACGACACCGCCTGCAATCTGTCGAGCATCAATCTGATGAAGTTCCGCCGGGCCGACGGCACCTTCGATGTCGATCGCTTCTCGGCCGCCTGCCGGGTCTTCTTCATCGCCCAGGAGATCCTCGTCGACCACGCCAGCTACCCGACGCGGAAGATCGCCCGCAACAGTCACCTCTACCGGCCGCTGGGCCTGGGATACTCGAACCTCGGCAGCCTGCTGATGGCCAACGGCCTGGCCTATGACAGCGACGCCGGCCGTGGGCTCTGCGGGGCGATCACGGCAATCCTCCACGGGACGGCCAACCGCACCAGCGCCGAGCTCGCGGCGGCGGTCGGCCCCTTCGAAGGGTTCGCTGCCAATCGCGAGCCGATGCTCGCTGTCATGCAATCGCACCGAGCTGCCATCAACAAGATCGAGCCGGCTTGCCCGGCCTATCTCCGCGACGCGGCCCGGAAGGTGTGGGACGAAGTCCTCGACCAAGGGAAGCGACACGGCTACCGCAACGCTCAGGCGACGGTCCTCGCCCCGACCGGCACGATCAGCTTCTTGATGGACTGCGACACCACCGGCATCGAGCCCGACATCGCCTTGGTGAAGTACAAGCAACTCGCTGGCGGCGGGATGCTCAAGATCGTCAACCAGACCGTGCCGCTGGCGCTGCGGACGCTCGGCTATGACGAGCCGACGGTCGAATCGATTCTCGCCTCCATCGACAAGAACGACACGATCGAGGGAGCAACTGGGATCCAAGAGAAGCACCTCTCCGTCTTCGACTGTGCCTTCAAGCCGCGCCTCGGGACCCGATCTATCCAATGGCAGGCGCACGTGAAGATGATGGCTGCCGCGCAGCCGTTCATCTCCGGGGCGATTTCCAAGACGGTCAACATGCCGCGCGAGACGACCCCAGCCGAGGTCGGCGGTGCCTACATGGAAGGCTGGCGGATGGGGCTGAAGGCCCTGGCGATTTACCGCGACGGCTCAAAGGAGAGCCAGCCCCTCAACACGAGCTCCGAGGCCGACAAGACGGCGGCCAAGGTGACGGCAACTCCCCGGCGCGAGCGTCTCCCCGACACCCGCCGCAGCATCACCCACAAGTTCAATGTGGGGGGTCACGAGGGCTACATCACCGTCGGTCTCTACGACGACGGCCGCCCCGGCGAGCTGTTCATCACAATGGCGAAGGAGGGGAGCACGATCGGCGGGCTGATGGATTCCTTCGGCACGGCAGTGTCGATGAGCCTCCAGTACGGCGTGCCGCTCGAGGTGTATGTGAAGAAGTTCTCCCACACCCGCTTCGAGCCGTGGGGCTACACGAAGAACCCCGACATCCCGGTGGCGAAGAGCCTCGTCGACTACCTCTTCCGCTGGCTCGGCAACGAGTTCATCCCCGGCTTCCGGGAGGCCAACCGGCCGGGAGGGATGCACGGGCACACCAGCGGCGGTGAAGAGTCGGCCGGCGGAGACGCGGAGAGTGAGCGTTCGCCCGCCGCCATGAAGGCGAGCGGGCTGGCTGATGGGCAAGGAAAAGCCCCCACCGCGCCCCAGGGATCGACCAGCGCCGCCACCAAGCCGGCGGCCAAGGGGGCCCAGGCCAACGGATCGGCTCTTCATGCCACGCAAGCCACGCAAGCCACGCAAGCCAATCATGGAGCCGTCGCGGCCGGGACGCCCAAGCCCGCCGCGAAGGCCTCCACGGCCGCTGCCAACAAGCGGCTGGAGCAGGCCGGCGTGATGGTATTTGAGCCGGGCACGAGCCTCGGCGACCGGCAGAGCCAGTTTGCCAAGTTTCAGATCGATGCTCCGGTCTGCGACAGTTGCGGTGCGATCACCGTCCGCAACGGCAACTGCTATCTCTGTCATAATTGCGGTAACAGCATGGGATGCTCCTGAGGCCTTCCGGCTCGTCCGCTCTTCTCGTTAACGGCGGCGGGGTCCCGTGCTGCGGGGCCCCGCCGTATGTTTTTTCCCACGACTCGAAGCCGCCCTCTTCCCACCAGACGTGGCGTCGTGCGCCTGGTCGGCGGACTTTTCCCACTGTTGCTCCCCGGCATTTTTGCCCTCACGGCGGTCGGGGCAGCGGCGGCCGAGCCGGCCTTGGAGAACACAGAACGGGCCGGTGAACCACTCCATCCCGACGAGGCGCTGTCCGCGGTCGAGTCGCGGCTGGCCCCGCGGCTCGGTCTGTTTGCTGCCGAACCGGCAATCCGCAATCCGATCGCCGCGTGCGTCGATCCGGCTGGCCGGCTGCTGGTTGCCGAAAACCTCACCTACGCCGAAAAGCCACAAAAGACCGACCTGCGCTTCCGCGACCGGGTGACGATGCTCGAAGATGCCGATGGCGATGGCCGCGCGGAGCGGCAAGCGACGCTCGTCGACGGGCTTGAGGGGCTCGCGAGCGTGGCCGTGGGGCGCGGTGGCCTGTGGCTCCTCTGCCCCCCTCGTCTCCTCTTCATCGCCAACGGCCATCGTCCGCCACCGGGATGGCCACTGACCCCGGACACCGACGAGCCGGCCCGGCGGCGAGCCGCCGCGGTTCCCGTTCTCGACGGCTTCACCGTCTCACCCAACAGCCACCACACCTTCGCCAACGGCCTGATATGGGGCCCCGACGGCTGGCTTTACGGCCGCTGTGGCGCCAGCTCCCCCGGGGAGATCGGCAGCCCGGGGGCTGAGCCACACCAGCGCGTGCCGCTCCGCGGCGGCATCTGGCGCTACCATCCGGAGCGGAAAATCTTCGAGGCCATCTGCCACGGCACGACGAATCCCTGGGGGCTCGACTGGGACGACTTCGGCAACGGCTTCTTCACCAACACCGTCAACGGTCACCTGTGGCGCGTGCTTCCGGGAGCCCATTACGCCCGCTCCCACACCATCGAGCCCCATCCCTGGGTCCTCGAACCACTCGGCCCCCACGCCGACCACGACCATTTCGATTCCAGCCGGCACTGGACCGAGTCGCGCGACGGCCGAGCCGATGCCCACGGCGGCGGCCATGCCCACACCGGGTGCGTCATCGTGCCCGACGAGCCGGGCTGGCCAGAGGCGCTCCGCGGCCGGCTGCTGACGCTGAATCTCCACGGCCGGCGGATCAATGTCGACCGGCTCGACGCCGGGCCCGACGGCATCGTCGGGCGACACGAGCCCGATCTGGCCCAGTTCGGCGATCCCTTCTTCCGCGGCACCGATCTCATCGATCTCCCGGGGCATTCCCTGGCAATCCTCGACTGGAGCGACACCGGCGAATGCCACGAGGGGACGGGGGTCCACCGCACGAGCGGCCGGATCTACACGTTCGGTTTCGGTGGGGCCGACGCCCCGCTCCCCCCTGTCGCGCCCGGTACCGATCTGGAAGCCCTCGACGCCGCGGCCCTCGTCCGGCTCCTCTCGACCGATCGCTGGCATGCCCGGATGGCGACCCGCCTCCTCGCCGATCGGCACGCCGCCGGCGATTCGCAGGGCGTGCTCGACCGGGTCGTGCCTGGGCTCGACGAGCTCCTCGCGCGCGGCAACACTCCCTCCCTGCGGCTCCGTGGCCTGTGGGGACTGTGGGGACTTCAGCGAATCGACGAGTCTCGGCTCTCGTCGCTGCTCGACGATCGTGCGCCGGCGGTCCGCGCCGAGGCCCTCCGCCTCCTCGCAGATCCCTGGCCGATCGACACCGCCCTCGGCGGCCGGCCGCTGCGGGACGCGCGACCGCACGGCTCGGCCCCCGACGCCCCTCATGTCCTCGATGCCCTCGAGCGCCTCGCGCTGAGGGAGACCGATCCGGAGGTCCGGCTGGCGCTGGCCTGCGTTCTTTCGCGGCTTCTGCCGATCCACCGGGCGCGGATCGCGGCAGCCCTCGTGGCGCAGACGGAGCCGGAGAGCGTGGCCGCGGCACCCGTCGGCCCCGACGTTGGCCCAACCGACACAGCTCCGCGGGCGCTGGGGGGCGATCACCATGATCTCGGTGCGATGCTCTGGGTCGGCCTCCTCCCGGCGTTCGTGGCCGATCCCGACGGCGTGATCGACGTCTGGCGGGCGGCCGGAGGCCCCGCGGCCGCCGAGTCCCGCTGGCCCGCCCTGCGGCGCTCCATCGCCCGGCGGGTGACCGGCGCCGACGCCGCGGCCGCCCTTCCCCTTCTCCTCGCCGCCGCGGCCGCCGAGGGGCGCGCCGGTTTCGACGACTGCCTCGCCGGCCTCGTCGCCGGATGGCGGGGCCGACGTGGCGTCGAGGCCCCGGACGGTTGGGAGGGTTTCCGGCAGGCCCTCGCCGCCGCAGCTGACCAAGGGGATCGGCTCGACGCCGCCGCCCGGCTCGACGCCCTCTTCGGCACTCCGCGCGGAGGAGCACACCTTGAGTCGATCGCGCGGGATTCCACGCTCCCCGCGGCGCGCCGGGCCGCCGCGCTCGACGCCCTCATCGACGTCCGGGCCGCGGCGGCGGCGGCCACCGCCCGTGACCTGCTCGCCGACCCCGACCTGGCCGCCACGGCGATCCGCGGCCTGCTCGCGGCCGGCACGCCGGAGGACGCCGCGCGGCTGCTGGAGTGCGCTCACGATTGCGCCGCTCCCGTTCGCGACGCGGCCGTGTCGGCCCTCGCCTCGCGAGCTCCCTGGGCCACACGCCTGATCGATGCGGTCGAGCAG
>JBAWVV010000260.1:0-6295 GCA_037147115.1 Planctomycetia bacterium
TCAGGTTCTTGTCCAGGTAACTGGGTGGAGGTTCAAGTCCTCTCTCGGGCATTTCCGGGGTTCTTCTAGCCCCGGATCGTTCCCCCGCCGGCCCTTCTGGCTGGTGGGTGTTGGCCTCGCGACGAGCCCTGCGGGCGGGTGTGCGCGTTGGGGCTGCGGGCCGAGGATGGGCCTGTTGTCGTCAGGCCATGCTTCCCCCGTTGACCCGCGCCTCAATAGCCGAGAGTGTGTTCATCACGTCGTCGAACGGAACGGGCTCGCCGAGGTACATGTCGCGCATCGCCCCGTAGTCCTGCCGCAGATGGCGGAGCCTAGCCAGTGCCGGCACGAGTCGCAGCGTCCCCGGCTTTGCGGTGTCGTAGCTGGCCCAGCGGCTTCCGAAGAACCGCCGTTTCCATTCGACCACCCGCTCGGGGATGTCCAGTCGGTCGATCGCCGGAATGACGGTCGGGGAAGTCACCAGGGCAGCCGTGTCCGCGTAGTGGCGGGAATAGCGATCGGGGGTCGGTTTCCCGGCCGGCCGGTGGTGTTCGGCGTGCAGGATCGTGACCTTTTCCCAAAAGCTCCGCTCGACGCCTAGGGCGATGACCTCGCACCGCCAGTCGCTGAAGACCTTCGAGAGCGCCGTGCCACCCTTGAAGACGAGGCTGCCGGCAAACTCCGACTCGAAGAGTACTCCCAGCAACCAGCAGACCCAGAAATCCTTCTCGAGGATTACCGGGGACAGATTTCTGTGCAGCGCGGACTGTTCAATGACGATGCGCCGGTCGTCGGCGGAGAGTTTCAAAAAGTCCGTGTTCAATCGTCGCCTCCGGCAAGCTCGCGGAAGATCGGCTGCATCCACCCTGGGGCGAGGGGGATGTCGTCGAGGAGTTCCCTTCGTTTGGCAGCCGGGATAGTCCGCTTGAGGTGGGCGATTCTTTCCGGGGTAATGTGGTCCTTCCCCAGCGAGCGGAAGGCCTGGATGACCATGCCGCTGAGCCGGCCCGCCGTCTCCATGTTCTTTGGGGTCGTGCGGCGGAGTTGGATCGTGGTGGCGCCGATGCGGACGGTCCGGCTCGGGCCATCGGTCAGGAACACCACCTTCGCCGGCACCTGTTCGGTGAGACCCAGTGCGTTGGCGGCGAAAGCCCCTGCTGGCTGGAGGCGGGTTCGATCTCTTCTTGCCAGAGTCTTCGCCACGCTCTCGGGAGAAGGTAAGAGGGGCCCCAGGGTGGTGTGCTTCCGTGGCAGGTCGTAGACCCCGCGGGCAAGGCGGCGGATCTTCCTCTGCGCCACGAGCCGGTGCAGGGTCACGTCGACCGCACTTCGGCTCCCCATTCCCAGAAAGTCTGCCGAGGCAAACACGGATCCTCGGCCCTTGGCACGCACCGCTGCCAGGATCCGTGCGTCGATGGAGTTGGGGCTTTTTGGGCGGCTCATATCGTAAGAAATAATGACTTTTATTTCTTACGTAATCAAGGGGCGTATCTCCTCCGCTTTTCCTCGGTTCAAAGCACGAATCGTTTTTCGCTTCGCAGTCTTGGCCGCAGCCGGCCAAAGGCCATGCAGGATAGATCGAGGTCTTTTTCAGTCTCCCCGATCCCTCAATCGGCGTTGCCGCGGTTGGGCGATTCGGTGCGGCTTCGAGGGGCACCCGCCCGGTTCGACGTGAGGCGAGTTTCTGCGGGATTCCAGCGGTTTTCGGCCGTTTTTCCGCGCGGTTGCCTGCCCCGCCGGCCCTTGTAGGATGGTCGTGGGGCTGTAGCTCAGTTGGTTAGAGCAGCGGACTTTTAATCCGTAGGTCCTGGGTTCGAGTCCCAGCAGCCCCACTTGACGAATCGGCCTGTTTTTCAGGCACTTTGGCCCCCTTCCGCGGCTTCGGCCCGGAGGGCTGTTTTGGGGCTGTGTTAGGCGCAGGGGCGGAAAACTCTCCCGGGGCTTGCCGTGGCCCCCGTTGCCCGCGTGCCCCGCGTGTTGGCCCCCTGTCGGGAACGCTTACAGAAAAGCGTGCGGGCAACTCGTCGCTCGCCCGGACGTTGAAGGGGTTCGCTCCACCCACTGCCGACGCGTCCGCCAGACGCGATGGGGGTAGGTTGGACCCCAGCTTTCTCACCATGATTTTCACCTGAGTGCCCATGATCCGCCGATGCTCCCCCCTCGTGGCTCGCGCCAGCCTGGCGCTTGCCGCCGCGGCCTGCGTGGCCGCCGCCCTGTCTTTCGTTCGCCCTTCATTCGCACCGGCTACGCCTCCTGAAGGCGGGAGCCGACTGGCCGCGCAGGCCAAGCTTGCCAGACAGGTAAAACAGGCTCAACTGGCCACATCGGCCCAGCCTCCCGCACTCGCCCGGATGCTGCCAGTGCCCGGGATGCTCGCCCTCACCGATGGCGGGATCGTCGTCCCCCTCGGATGGCCCCAGGACCAGACCGCCGAACCCGGAATCCCCGATGGGTTTGAAGGCCAACTGATCGTCGCCGGCCGCGGCGATGCCCTCTCCAATTGCCACGGCTGGGTGTTCACCGGGGGTCGCTATTGGATCCCGATCGAGAGCGTCGACACGATCCTCAACGACAACGGCTACAAGCTCGTCTCCACGCCCCTGGCCGACGATCTCATCGTCTACCGCGGCGACGACGGCCGGCCGGTCCACACCGGGATCGTCAAGGCGGTCGGAGACGATGGGTTTGTCCTCGTCGAAAGCAAGTGGGGGAAGCACGACATCTTCTGGCACACACGCGACAAACAGGCCTTCGGAACACGCTTCGAATACTGGCACGCCGATCGCGACGGGCACCTCCTGCGGCTCTCGAGCCGGACGATGCCAACGACCCGCGGCCCGGCCCGAGGCGCCGTCGGCGGATGAAGCCCCTGGCTGGTGACAGCGGTTGTCGCCAGTCGCGACTGGCCAGTGTGAAATCGAGGCACCCGTTCTTGGGAGCACCGCCGGTTTCCACGGGGATCGGCGCCACCGGCTCCCCCCGCGGCCGGTGCGGCCGGGGATGACTTTTTCCCCGGAGCGATAGACTGAAAAGAGGGCTTTCTGGCGCGGCCCCGGACCAGGGGCCGGCAGCACGCTTGGCCCCCGCCCCGTTACGGCCGCCGCTTGCCCGGGATCCCGCGAGGCCGACACGTGGCCAAGAGCCCCACCTCCGATACCCTGTCGCCGCTGGTGCGCTACGGCCTGGCTTTGCTGTTGGTCGCCCTAACGACGGCGCTCCGCTGGTGGGTCGATCCGCTCGTCGGTCCGCGGCATGCGTTTCTCGGGGCCAATCTCGCCGTTGTGCTCATCGCTTACTGGCTCGGCACCGGTCCGGCGGTGATGGCCCTGCTCGCGATCGGGATCGCATTTTTTCGGCTGTTCATCATGCCCGATGTCGATCTCTCCACCCTCCCCCCGGGCCCGCTCGTCGTGGCCCTCTTCTCCCTCTCCACCGGCGGGATCTTCATCTGGCTGCTCGATCAGCTCCAGCGGTCGCGACGCGATCTGGAATCGCAGGCCGAGTCGGCGATCAGCGCCGAGGCCCGGCTCCGCAAGCGCGACACCTACCTCCGCGAGTTTTTCGATCACACCGCGGCGGTCGTCTATCTCAAGGATCTCGACGGCCGGTTGCTCCTCGCCAACAACCGCGGGGCAGCGCTCGGGGAGCCGGTCGACGAAACCGGTGGGAGCAGCAGCGGGCTCTCCTCGCCGCCGGAGTCGCTCGAGATCCTCTCCGCCAGCGACTCGCGGGTCATCGCCACCGGACAGTCGCAGACGTTGGAGGAGACAGCCGAGACACCCGACGGCCGCCATGCCTACGTGACGGTGAAGTTTCCG
Organism: Planctomycetia bacterium; assembly: GCA_037147115.1. Classification (GTDB taxonomy): domain Bacteria; phylum Planctomycetota; class Planctomycetia; order Pirellulales; family UBA1268; genus QWOP01. Next base: position 3,798 of record JBAWVV010000260.1, read on the forward strand.
ATCCTCGACGACCAGCAGAAGATCATCGCCGTCGGCGGCGTCTCCACCGACGTCACCGAGCTTTACAACGCCCGGGCCAACCTCGAACGGAAGGAGCACGTGCTGCGGAATCTGATCGAGATCCAAGAGCAGGAGAAGCAGCTGCTGTGTGGCGAGTTTCACGACGGGCTCATCCAATATGCCGTCGGAGCGAAGATGATGCTCGAAAGCCTCCAGCGCGAGGTCCTCCCCGCGGCGTGCGGCGAGACGATCGACACCGTGATCGGCTGCCTGGCGCGCGGCATCGATGACGGCCGCCGCGTGATCCGCGGCATCCGCCCCGCCGAGCTCGAAGACCTCGGCCTCGACGCCGCCATCCAGACCCTCATCAGCGATCTCGAAGGAGCGGGCGTCGAGGTTGAGGCGAAGCTCGAGCCGCTGCCGGCCGACACCCCGCCCGCCTTCCAGGTGACCGTCTACCGGATCGTCCAGGAGGCGTTTTCCAACATCCGCCGGCACAGCGGCAGCCCGCGCGCCAAGTTCGAATTGCGACGCGACGGGAATGCCGTTGAGATGCGGCTCGAGGACTTCGGCAACGGAGGGGACGCGAAGCCTGACGATCGCCAGGGCTTCGGGATCACCGGCATGCAGGAACGGGCCCGGCTCGTAGGTGGAGAATGCCGGGTTGAGTTTCGCCCCGGGCGCGGCACGATGGTCATTGCCCGTCTCCCCCTTCCCGCCTCCGATGGCGATGGACAGAAGCTTCCCGCTGAACGGCGTCTCGGGCCGAGCGGAGAAGCGATCTCCGCCGTCGCAGCGGCGCCCCTGTGAGCGACGTTTCCCCGATGCCGATCCGCCTCGCCATCCATGTCGGCCCGCACAAGACCGGGAGCACGAGCGTGCAGCGAGCGCTCTCCGCCGCGCGCGAGACGCTCGCCGGGGCGGGGGTGTGGTATCCGCCGAGCCTTGCCGGCGCAGCCTGGCCCGAGCAGCATGCCGATGTCTGGCTGCTCCTCCGCGACGAGCGTCTGGCCGACTTCGATGCTTGGCTCGCCTCCTGTCGGGACGAGGCGGCGAAACGCGGCTGCGACACCCTCCTCCTCTCGAGTGAAAACTTCCAGGTGCCGCGGACCAGGCCGGCGCTGAAGCGCATCATGGCCAACTGGCGGCGGCAGGCCGGCGGCGAGACTCGGCTGGTGTATGTGTGTCGGGAGCTGGTCGAACTCGCCTGCTCGCGGGCGCTTTCGCACCTCGCCGGCGAGACCGGTTTTTACTTTCGCCACCGCTACGACCTGCGGCGCTGGGCGCGCCACTTCGCCATTGAGCAGATTCGCCATGAACGGTGGTTTCGCCGCCAGCGGGCCCGCTTCGTCGCGCTCGCCGACGCGCCGCGCGAGCGCCTTGCCGCCCGGATCCTCGCGGCCGCTACCGACCGCCCCTTTCCCGGCATCGTCACCGGCGCCGACAACGTCACCGCCGGCCGGCTCGCAAGCGCTCCGGCCATCCTCTCCTATGGCCTCCGAGTGATGCACCACTACGCCACAGGGGATGGCGTCAATGTCCCGGCTGCCTTCGCCGCCACGCTCCCCGTCCTCGGCACGCCACACCTCAACGAAGCTGCCTTCGCCGCCCTCACCGATGGCTTCAACGCCGGCGTGAAGCGGGAGGTGATGGCGGGGATCGACGAGTTTCGCCGGCGCTCGCCGCTCGCCCGGCAGTGGAGCGTGTGGTTTGAGAAGACCGACAACGGCGGCCATTTGCGGCGCTGATCGATGCCGGGCGTAGAACCGCGGCCGGGGCGTAAGACCGGCAGCGGCTTCACATCAGCCACCAGGCACCGGTGGCGATCACCCAGGCACCGAGGGCGAGGTTTGTGCCGGCGTGGGCGAGGATGCAATCGATCGGCTGGCGCGTCGAGGCGGCGATCCCGGTGACGATCCCAAACCACGCAAGCGCCGCCACCGCCTCGGCGGGGTGGGTGCCGATTGCATAGACGGCACAAGCCCCGGCGGCGGCCGCTGTGACGGTGCCGAACGGGACCTTCCAAAAGTCTTCGTTGATGACGTACCGCATCAGAAAGCCGCGCAGAAAAAGCTCCTCGACGATCGGCACGACGACAACCAGCCCGAGGCCGCGGAGGAGGAGATAGCCCCAGGTGGCGGCGGGGTTGCCGGCATAGGCCTCGAAGGGATTGAAGGCGGCGCGCTCCCCCGTGCCGCCGGCCCAGCCCGCCCAGCCGGCATCGCGCTGGAGGGTGGCGAGGACAACCCAGGGGATCACCAGCAAGAGGCCCAGCAGCGCCGGCCACCAGCTGGCCCGGCCGAGCCAGCTGCGAGTTGCCGGCCAGTGCCAGGCGAGGAGGCCGAGGGTGACGGCGAGGCGGAGGGCGTAGACGGCCGGATAGGCCGACATCGGGATCCCCAGGCTCGCGGCGAGGCCGCCGCCGGAGGGGCTCGGCTCGAGGGCGCCCAGAGCGAGGAAGGCGGCCAGCGGCCAGACACACGTTTCCCAGGGGTGGG
>JBAWVV010000261.1:0-6293 GCA_037147115.1 Planctomycetia bacterium
TCCTAGCGGTAGTCGGCGGGGGAGAGCCCCTTCTTCGCACCGTTGAATCCGAACGGCGTCGGCTCGAAGGTGCCGACGATGTCGACCTTCGACTTCTCCGGGATCTTCGCTTCAAGGCCCGCCGCCCAGTAGCAGGCGTTGACGAGCATCCGCCTCGTCCCTTCGGCCGTCATGTCGGTGGCGGCTCCCATCGTCGTCGTGAAGGATCGCCCCTTGGGCCCCCCATCGATCTGATACGACTTCACCCAAGCCACCGGCATCATCGGCTCGTTTTTCTCCCCCGCAACCGGCGGTGAGTCGGGCTTCATGCCGGCCAGCACCGCCCCGAGGACGAGCGGCTTGGAGTCGCCAGGGAGCGGGAGGCGGACGCCGTAGACGTCGGTCGGCCCCCAGATCTCACCATCCTTGATCCCCTTGAGAATCGGGTGATCCTTGGCGTCGGGGGCGAGGAGACCGCGCGTGCTCTCGCTGCCGTGGCCGCCGTGATGGCTGATCCAGGTCTCGCCGAGCACCTGCCGCCCGAAGCCCTGCGTGGAGCCCTCGCCGGGGAAGTCCCAGCTGTAGCGGCGGTAGGTGCGCCCGTCGGGGATGTTGAAGGCGTGGGTCGCCGTCCGCATCGCCACCACCGGCTTGCCCGCCTTCAGAAACGCATCGATGTGCTTCATCTGCTCGTCGGGGAGGTTGCGAAATCGGGTGGCGATCACCATCAGATCGGCAGACGCGAGCTTCTCGAGGCCGGGGATGTTGTCGTTGGTGTTGGGGTTGATCTGGCCGGTGGCGGGATCGATCGCAAACACGACGGTGCAATCGAAGCCGTGGTGGCGGGCGAGGATCTTCGCCAGCTGCGGGAGGGCCTCCTCACTGCGGTATTCCTCGTCGCCACTGACCAGGACGACCTTCTTCCCCTTCCCGGGCCCGTCGCCACCGGCGACCTCGAGCCACGGATCGGCGGCCCTGACCGGAAACGCGAAGAGGATCAGAACACAGCAAGCCGACAGCAACCGTCGCATGGAGAGCCCCCCTGTTCGAGACACCGCGGCGCCAAAATGGGCCAGCGGCAAGTCACGACAGGATAGCGTTCACGACACGCCCGTGCACATCGGTGAGGCGGAAGTCGCGCCCGGCGTGCCGGAACGTCAGCCGTTCGTGGTCGAGCCCGAGGGAGTGGAGGATCGTCGCCTGGAGGTCGTGGACATGGACCTCGTCGGCAGCGACATGGAAGCCGAGCTCGTCGGTCGAGCCGTGCGTGATGCCGGGGCGGATCCCGCCGCCGGCGAGCCACATCGTGAAGGCATTGGGATGGTGGTCGCGCCCCTTCGAGCGGCCGAGGACGGCACTCGCCTCGACCATCGGCGTCCGGCCGAACTCCCCCCCCCAGACCACGAGCGTCGAGTCGAGCAGGCCGCGGCGCCGCAGATCGGTGACGAGTGCCGCCGAGGCCCGGTCGGTCTTCTCGCAGTTGCCCCGGACATTGCCGGCGACGTCGGAATGGCCGTCCCAGCCCTCGTGGTAAATCGTCACGAACCGCACGCCGCGCTCGACGAGCCGGCGGGCGAGGAGACAGGCCCGGGCAAAGCTCGCCTCGGCCGGCGTGCAGCCATAGAGGGCGAGCGTCTCCACCGTCTCCTGGGAGAGATCCATCAGCTCCGGCGCCGAGGTCTGGAGGCGGTGGGCCATCTCGTAGCTGGCGATCCGGGTGGCGATCTCGGGATCACCGTCGGCAGCCAATCGCGCGCGATTGAGATCTCCGACGAGGCCGAGGGTGTCGGCGGCGAGGCGGTCGTCGGCGCCGTCCGGCTGACCGACATTCAGAATTGGATCGCCGGCATTGCGGAACCGCGTGCCGGTATGCATCGACGGCAGAAAGCCGCTCGACCAGTTGGCGCTGCCGCCGCTGATCCCACCGCCGGTGCTCATGACAACGAAGGCCGGCAGCTCGTCGCACTCGCTCCCCAGGCCGTAGGTGACCCACGATCCCATGCTCGGTCGACCCGGTTGCCCGAAGCCGCAGTTCATGAAGATCTGCGCGGGGGCATGGTTGAATTGGTCGGTGCGGCAGCTGCGCACGATGGCGATCTCGTCGACGACGCCGGCCAGCCAGGGGAGCATCTCGGAGATCTCCGCCCCGCTGTCGCCGTGGCGGGCAAACTTGAACTGCGGCCCGAGGACCGCCGCATCGGGGCGGATGAAGGCGTAGCGCTGGCCGCCGATGACCTCCGGCGGGATCGGCTTTCCCTCGATCTCGGCGAGCTTTGGCTTGTGGTCGAAAAGTTCGAGCTGGCTCGGGGCCCCGGCCATGAACAGCTGGATCACCGCCTTCGCCTTCCCCGGGAAGTGGGGCGGCTTGGGGGCGAGGGGCCCGGTGGGAGCCCGTGCCGATTCGGCAAAGGACTCCCGGGCGAGCAATCCGGCCAGCGCCATCTTGCCGACCCCGAGGCCGCAATCGGAGAAGAAATGACGCCGCGTGGCATGGAGGAGGCCATTCATCGCTTCACCACCGTTTCATCGAGGTTCATCACGGCTCTCGCCACAAGCATCCAGGCGGCCCGATCGATTGGGTCACCGCCTCCCTCACCGCCGAGCTTCGTCGCATCGAGCTCCCCCGCCACCAGCCTCACTCGCTGAAGGCGAAGGTATTCCAGCAGCGCTTCCCGTTCACCGGCCGCGAAGGGACGCGAGAGAACGCGTCGACCGAGGTCGTCGAGCCGGGCCGCGTCGTCCCCCGGGCCGGAGAGCGCCGCTGCCCCGAGGGCCCGGGCGACTTCGACGAACATCGGGTCGTTCATGAGCGTCAACGCCTGGAGCGCGGAATTGGAGACGTCGCGGCGCGCGAGGCAGCTGTCGCCGGAGGGGCCGTCGAAGGTGGTCACAAACGCGAACGGCGCCGTCCGCTTTTGAAACGTGTAGAGGCTGCGGCGGTGGCGATCCTCCCCCGGGCTCGGCTCCCAGGCGCCCCCCCCGTAGGCCGTCTCGGTCACGCCGGCCGGCTGCGGCGGCCGCACCCCCGGGCCGTACATCTTCTCCGAGAGGATCCCCGCCGCCCGGAGCAGGCCGTCGCGGATCTGCTCCGCCTCGAGCCGGACGCGCGGCCCGCGGGCGAGGAGGATGTTGGCCGGATCGGCCGCGAGCTGCTCGAGGCTGGCCGCCGAGTCCTGCCGGTAGGTGGCGCTGGTGACGATCAGCCGGTGGAGTTTTTTCAGCGACCAGCCGAGGTCATCGACAAACGTGGTCGCGAGCCAATCGAGCAGCTGCGGATGCGAAGGGGGCGTCCCCTGGTATCCGAAATCCTCGAGCGTCGGCACGATGCCGCGGCCGAAGAAGGCCTGCCACTGCCGGTTGACCGTCACTCGGGCGGTGAGCGGATGCTGCGGGGAGACGAGCCACTCGGCCAGCGCCAGCCGATTGGCGGGAGTGCCCTCAGGCAGGCCGGGGAGAAACGCGGGCACGGCCGGAGCGATCTCCTGCCGGGGCTGCGTGTATTCGCCACGGTGCCGCAGAAAGGTCTTCCGCGGGTTGTCGGCGGGGCGTTCGCGGAGAACGAGCGTTGTCGGCCCGCCACGGAGCTGCGCCTCGAGTCCGCGGATCTCCTTCATCGGCTCGACAAGCTCCGGAGCCGCGGTGAGAAATCGGCGCCGGACCGCCGCGCGTTCGGCCTCGGTCCGCTCCGCGGCCGGCTTCCGCAGGGCCGCCTCTTCAGGGGCCGTGAGCCCGCGGGCCTCGGCGCCCTTCGCACCCGTGACCGAGAGCCGGAAGCAGCCAAGCGGGCAGGCGTAATGCCGCTCAAACTTCATCACCAAGGTCAGCGGCGTCCCGGGGGCCACCGGCTCGGCGAAGGAAAACACCGCAGCATGGGGCCGCCCCTGATCGCCATTGGTGCTCCAGCCGCTCGACATGTCGCCGTCGAGGACGAGCGCCGCGGTGCTCTTGCCCCCGGAGAACGCCGCCGTGCCATTGAAGGAATCGCTCGCCGTGGCGACCGCCACCCGCGCTTCCCCCGCCGTGATCTCGAGCTCCGAGAGGAAAAAATCCCCCTTCGGCCCCTCGTACCAGGCCAGGCCCGGGCCATACGCCGGCAGACTCGGATCGGGGAGGACCTCGAGGCGGATCGCCTGGACGGGATGGTCCGCAGGGGGCAGAACGATCTCGTAGCGGTCGCTCTTCGTGACATCGCCGCTGGCGAGGATCGAGCCGTCGTCGCGGACGCTCAAGTGCGGCATTGAGGTCTGCCACGACTGCGGCTTCACGACCTGCCAGTCGATCGCCTTCGCCGTTTCGTCACGCTCCCAGCCGGCGAAGCGTTCCTCGAGCGGCACAGGGGCCGGCTGCCCCTCGGCAGCGGAGACAAGAGGCCATTTTCTCGGCAGCTCGCTCCATGCCGCTTCGAGTTGGGCGGCCGCGTCGGCCACGGCCTTCGTCTGCTCGGCGTCGGGGATCACCCATTCCGGTTCGTCGGCGTTGTCGAGGCAGGCAAACAGGCCGTAATAGTCGGCCTGGGTGAGGGGATCGTATTTATGGTTGTGGCACTGCGCGCAGCCGGTCGTCAGCCCGAGCCAGGTGACGCCGGTGGTGCTCACCCGGTCGACCATCGCCAGATAGCGAAACTCGAGCGGATCGATCCCGCCTTCCTCATTGATCATTGTGTTGCGGTGGAAGCCGGTGGCGACGATGTCGTCGGCCGTGTCGCCGGGGAGGAGATCGCCGGCAATTTGGCGACGCGTGAAATCGTCGAAGGGCATGTCGTCGTTGAGGGCCCGGATCACCCAATCGCGATAGGGCCAGATCCGCCGCTCGCGGTCCTTCTCATAGCCGTTGGTGTCGGCGTAGCGGGCCAGATCGAGCCATCGCCGCGCCCAGCGCTCGCCGTAGCGCGGGCTGGCGAGCAATCGATCGACGAGTTTTTCATAGGCCTCGGGGCTCTTGTCGGCGACGAAGGCGTCGAGCTCGGCTGGCGTCGGCGGCAGGCCGACCAGATCGAGGTGGACGCGCCGGCAGAGCGTGGCCCGATCGGTCTCGACCCCGGGCCGCAGCCCTTCGCGGGCGAGCCGGTCGCGGACGAAGAAGTCGATCGGATTCTCTGGCGCCGCGGCGCCGGCCGCGTCTGCCACCTTCGGCACCGGCGGGCGCGCCGGCTTTTGAAACGCCCAGTGCTCGGCGTACGGCGCCCCGGCGGCGATCCATGCCTCGAGGATCTCCTTCTCCTCGGCCGTGAGCACCGCCTTCGTGTGGGGCGGGGGCATGACGACGTCGGCGTCGGGGCTGTTGATCCGGGCCACGATCTCACTGTCGTCGGCGTGCCCCGGCACGATCGCCCGGTTCCCCGAATCGGCCTCGGCGAGGGCGTCGTCGCGGCGGTCGAGGCGCAGGCCCCCGGCGCGCGTGCCGTCGTCGGGGCCGTGGCACTTGAAGCAGCGGTTGGCAAGGATCGGCCGGACGTCACGGCCGAAGTCGGGCCCCTCACCGCGGGCGAGCCCCGCGGCAGCGACGACGGCAAGCAGGGCAACGGCCGAAGCGAACAAGCGGCAGGTGGTGATCATGCCTCAATTGTTTCACATCGCCCCCCCGTGGCCAACTCCAGCGTCCCCGGGCCTTCATTTCGGGGAGAAGATCGGTGGCTGTCAGAAAAAAGGAACGGCGGCGATGCAGGCCCCGGTCCCACGAGGGATTTCTTGACGCATGCATACGTTTCAATGAAAATCGATGCATGCGAACCACACTCAACATCGACGACAAGGCACTCTCGACCGCCGCCAGGCTGACCGGCGTCCACCGGAAGACGGACCTTGTGCGCATGGGGCTCGAGGCGCTCATCGCGCGGGAGTCGGCGCGGCGACTGGCGGCGCTTGGTGGCTCCGAACCGAAAGCGCGCCCGGTTCCCCGGCGGAGGCCGGGCTGAATGGTGCTCCTCGATACCTCGGTGTGGATCGACCACCTGCGGCGAGGCAACAGCCGGGCTGCCGCCCTGCTCGGGGCCGGAGAAGTGGCCTGTCATCCGCTTGTCATCGGCGAACTCGCCTGCGGGGGGCTGAAGCAGCGCCAGGAGATCCTCGGCCTCCTCTCCGCCCTGCCCCGTGCGGCACAGGCGTCCCACGACGAGATCCTCGCCTTCATTGAGAATCGTCACCTCCATGGCCGCGGCATCGGTTTGATCGATGCCCATCTCCTCTGGGCCGCGATCGACAGTTCCCACACCCTCTGGACGCTCGATCTGAAGCTCCGCAGCATGAGCGATCGACTGGGCGTGGTCTGCCTGTGATCGCGTGGAAGGAAGCGAGGGATCGAGGTGGCCTCCGGAC
>JBAWVV010000262.1:0-6282 GCA_037147115.1 Planctomycetia bacterium
GTCCATCTCTTCGTTCTTCATCTCCCGGCTCATGGGGCCCAACTGGCTGGTTCCCTCGATGAGGGCGGGAGGCGCGGTGGTCGAGCCCTTCCCCTCCACCTGGATCTTCACGTTGGCGGCGTCATCCACCTTGAGGGTCACGCGACCGGATTCCCGGTCGACGTTGGCCACGGTGCCGTAGATACCGGCCGACGTCAAAACGCGGTCGTTCTTCTTGAGGGCGGCGAGGAGATCCTGTTGCCGCTTCAGCCGCTCGCGCTCCGGCTTGTAGAGGAGCGTCCAGGCCGCCACGCCGACGAGGAGGAACGGCAAGACCTGAAGGATGAGTTGCTGCGGGGTCGCCGGCGCCTGCCCCTGGCCGAACAACAGAGCGCCGGCGGTCGACGGGAGGAAGGACGGCATGATGGTGCGGGGACCCTGCAGGCGGACACAGCCGGGGCGCGGGGCCGCCGACCGAGCGTGAGGAAAACCGCAAATGTATCGGCCCCGGCGCACGACCGACAAGAGCGACCGATAGCCCGGCCGGACGACGGGGCGTCCGGCCCCGATGAGGGGCCGGGAAGGCCCCCTCCGGCCCGCTGTGAAACGTTTTCAGCCCCGGTCCCCCGCCGACCGCAGTCCGGCGAGGATCTCCCGGGCAACCCCCGCAAAACGCCCCGCCAGGATCGCCTCACGGAGTCGCGCCACGAGCCGTTGGTAGAAGGTGAGGTTGTGGATCGACGCCAGAATCGGCCCGAGCATCTCCCCGGCGAGGAACAGGTGGCGGAGGTAATCCCTCCCATGCTGGCAGGCTGGGCAGGGGCAATCGGCCTCGAGGGGACGTCGGTCGAGCGCATGGCAGGCGTTGCGCAGCCGGATCGGGCCGTCGAAGGTGTAAACCAGCGAATTGCGGCCGCAGCGCGTGGGGAGAACACAGTCGAACATGTCGATCCCGGTGCCGACCGCCTCGATGATGTCGGCCGGTTGCCCGACCCCCATCAGATAGCGGGGGCGGTCCGCCGGGAGTCGTGGCACGGTGGCCCGCAGCGTCGCCACCATCGCCTCCGGGCCCTCGCCGACGGATAGCCCACCGACGGCATACCCGGGAAAACCGATCTCCTGGAGCCGGGCGGCACTCTCGGCGCGGAGATCGGGATCGAGCCCCCCCTGGACGATCCCGAACAGCGCCTGATCGGGGCGCTGATGGGCGATGTGGCAGCGCCGCGCCCAGCGGATCGAGCGTTCCATCGCGTCGGCGACGGCGTCGCGGTCGGCGGGGAGGGCGATGACATGGTCGAGTTGCATCGCGACGTCGGCGCCGATCCGCTCCTGGATCCGCATCGAAGCTTCCGGCGTGAACGCGACGGCACGGCCGTCGAGATGCGAGCGGAAGAACGCCCCCTCCTCGGTCACCTTCACCTGCTTGGCAAGGCTGAAGACCTGAAACCCACCGCTGTCGGTGAGCATCGGCCCATCCCACCCCATGAACCGGGCGACCCCGCCGGCCGCCCCGACGACCTCCTCGCCGGGACGCAGATGGAGGTGGTAGGCATTGGCTAGCACCATGCCCGCGCCGGTGCCGGCGACCCGCCCGATGTCGACCCCCTTGACCGTCGCCGCCGTCGCCACTGGCATGAACAATGGCGTGGGAACCGCCCCCCGGGGGGTGACGAGCGTCCCGGCCCGGGCTCCATCCGAGGTCGCCTGTTGTGACCAGCGCACCGGAGGGATGGCCTCCCCCTGCACCGCTCGATCGTGGTTGTTCACGCTTCCCCCGTTCCTGCCGGCGCCCGTCAGCCCGGGAGGATCGGCGCCTTGCCGATGCAATAGTAGGTGAACCCGCGGGATCGCATCTCGGCCGGCGCGTAGAGGTTGCGGCCGTCGAAGATGACCTTCGCACCGAGCCGCGCGGCCATCTCGTCGAAGTCGGGCCGGCGGAACTCCCCCCACTCGGTCACGATCACGAGACAGTCGGCCCCGTCGAGCGCTTCCATCGGGCGCGCTGCGTAGGTCAGGCGGTCGCCGTAGAGGGCCCGGACGTTCTCCATCGCCTCAGGATCATGGACGGCGACCGTCGCTCCACCGGCGAGGAGATGGTCGATGAGATCGAGCGCCGGGGCGTCGCGGATGTCGTCGGTGCGGGGCTTGAAAGCCAGCCCCCAGACCGCCACCCGGCGGCCGGAGAGCTTCCCGCCGAAGTGGGCGTCGAGCTTGGCACCGAGTACGAGCTTCTGGGCGACGTTCGTGTCATGGACGGCGGAAAGGACGCGCGGAGCGAGCCCCTGGGCCCGGGCCATCGCCGCCAGCGCCTGGACATCCTTGGGGAAACAACTTCCGCCGTACCCGGCCCCCGGAAAGAGGAAGGCGAAGCCGATCCGATTGTCATGACCGATCCCGCGGCGGACATCGTCGATGTCGGCATCGATCCGCTCGCAGAGATTCGCCACCTCGTTGATGAAGCTGATCTTCGTCGACAACAGCGCGTTGGCGACATATTTCGTCATCTCCGCGCTCTCCGGCGACATCACGAGGAACGGATGCTCCGTGCGGAGATAGGGGGCATAGAGATTCCGCAGCAGTTCGCCGTCGGCGGGAGTGCGGACCCCAACGACAACCCGGTCGGGCCGCTGGAAGTCGTCGATCGCGGCCCCTTCCTTGAGGAACTCCGGATTGCTCGCCACGCGGCAGACCCGGCCGGTGGCGGCCCGCAGGCGGGCCTCGATCCCGGCGCAGGTCCCCACCGGGACGGTGCTCTTCGTGACAACCAGCGCCGCTGGGTCGAGATGCGGAGCGATCGATTCGGTCACCTTCCAGAGGGCCGTGAGATCGGCCGAGCCGTCAGCCGCGGGAGGCGTGCCGACAGCGAGGAAGACGATCTCCGCTCGACTCATCGCTGCCGCGGTGTCGGTGGTGAACCGGAGACGGCCGGCGTGGACGTTGCGTGAGACGAGCTCCTCGAGGCCCGGCTCGTAGATCGGAATGTCGCCACGATTGAGCCTGGCGATCTTGTCGGCGTTGATGTCGAGGCAGGTGACGACGTTGCCGCTGTCGGCGAAACAGGTTCCAGAAACGAGCCCGACGTAGCCCGTTCCCACCACCGCGATCCGCATGACGACCTCTCGAGTGAGTCCGGTTGATTGATCCAGCCACCGTCGAACACCCGCCCTGGCCGGCAGACGCTGGGCCCGCAGCGACGATCGAGCCTTTCGTCACGCCCGCGTCAGGTCGCCGGCTCGTCTGGCTTGGTCGCGGTGGGGCCGCCGCCGGCCACTGGCGCATCACCGCCATCGATCGGCCCGTCCCCCTCGGCGAGATCGCCATCTTCCAACTCGCTCGGCGGCACCGGCACGACGGCGGCTAGGGTGTCGCCATCATCCAAACGCATGATCCTCACCCCTTGGGTGTTGCGCCCGATGGACTTGATCTCGGCGACGTTCACCCGCTGGATCTTGCCGCGCGAGGTCATCATCAGGACCTGATCGCCATCCTTGACGGCCACCACAGAGACGACCTCGCCGTTGCGCTGCGTGGTCTTGATGTCGCGCACCCCCTTGCCGCCACGGTGCTGGGTGCGGTAGCGCATGCCACTCGACCCGCCCTCGCCGGCATCATCGCCGCCGCTCTCTTCGCCCTCGGGAACAGCTTCGGTGACGGCTTCGGTGACAGCTTCGTCGCCATCCCCATCGGGCCCCGGGCCGGTGAGCTCCGTGCCCGGACCAAACGGTGTCCGCTTGCCGTGGCCGTGGGTGCAGACCGTCAGCAGCGTCGCCTCCGGGTCGGCGACCACCATCCCCACGAGCCGGTCGCCCGACGACAGCTTGATCCCGCGCACGCCGCTGGTGTCGCGCCCCATCGGGCGCGCGTCGGATTCCGGGAAGCGGATCGCCATCCCCTTCGCGGTGGAGAGAACGAGCTCGTCCCCCGGCCGCGTGATCACGGCGTCGACGAGCTCGTCTCCCTCGCGGAGCTTGACAGCGATCAGCCCCTTCGTGCGCCGCCGCTTGTATTCCTCGAGCGGGGTCTTCTTCACGACCCCGCTGCGAGTGGCGAGCATGAGGAACTGCCCCGAATCCTCGAAGCCCGACACCGCGCGGCAGTCGGCCACCTTCTCCCCCTTCTCGAACTCGAGGAGGTTGACCAGGGCCCGCCCCTTGGCGTCGCGGGCAAGCTCGGGCAACTCGAAGACGCGCAGCGTGAACACCTTCCCGTGCGTCGTGAACACAAGGAGGAAGTCGTGGGTGCTGGCGACGAAGAGGTGCTCGATAGGATCCTCTTCGTCGCTCCGGGCGCCGGTCAGCCCCTTCCCTCCGCGGCGCTGGGCCCGGTAGGTGTCGGCGGCGGTGCGCTTCACGTACCCGGCCCGGCTGATCGTCACGACCATCGTCGCTTCGGTGATCAGCTCGGCCATGTCGCGGATATCACCCGCCTCGCCGCTGATCTCGGTGCGCCGATCGTCGCCATGTTTTTCGGCGAGCTCGACGAGCTCCGACCGGATCACGCCGCGGATGTTTGTCTCGCTGGCGAGGAGCCGGCGAAAGTCACCAATCTTGCCGAGCAGTTCGCTGTGTTCGCCGGAGAGCTTCTCCTGTTCGAGATTGACCAATTGCCCGAGGGTGAGCCGGAGAATGGCGTCGGCTTGGACGGGAGAGAGGCCATAGGCCTCCGACACCCCACGCTCCTCTTGGAGCACCGCGAAGCCCCCCGGACCGAGGGCGCGCTCGAGGAGCGCCGCCGGAGCCTCGATCTTGGTCAGCCGCTCCTTGGCCTCAGCCTGGGAGCGCGAGCTGCGAATGATCCGGATCACCTCGTCGAGGTTCGCCAGCGCCACGAGCAAACCCTCGAGGGTGTGCTTGCGGCTGCGGGCCTTCTGGAGGAGGTGCTGGGTGCGCCGGCGGAGGACCGCCGTGCGGTGACGCAGAAACTCCTCGAGAATGTTCTTGAGCGTGAGGATCCGCGGCTTGCCGTCGACCAGTGCCAGGAAGATGAGCGAGAAGGTCGTCTGGAGCGGGGAGAACTGATAGAGCTGGTTCAGCACGACGTCGGGGTCGGCGTCGCGCTTCAACTCCAGCACGAGCCGGACCGGTTCCTTCAGATCGCTCTCGTTGCGGATCGCCGAGATCCCCCGGATCCGATCCTCGTTGACGAGCTCGGCAATCTTCTCCTCAATCGCGTCCCGGCTCTGCTGATAGGGGACTTCCGTGACCACAATCCGGTTGCGGTTCTTGGCGAACTCCTCGACCGTGGCCCGGGCCCGAAGGGTGATCGTGCTCCGGCCGGTGGCGTAGCCGCGGGCCAGCGCTTCGCGCCCCATCACAATCCCGCCGGTGGGGAAATCGGGGCCCGGCACGATCTGGAGCAGTTGGCCGAGGGTGATGCCGGGGTCGTCGATGAGCGCGACCAGCGCCTGGCAGACCTCGCCGAGGTTGTGGGGGGGGATGCTCGTCGCCATGCCGACGGCGATGCCGCCGGCGCCGTTGACGAGGAGGTTGGGGAACCGCCCCGGCAGGACGACCGGCTCGGTGTTCCGCTCGTCGTAGGTGGGGACGTAGTCGACGGTGTCGAGATCGAGATCGGCGAGCATCATCGCCGCGATCGGCGACAGCCGAGCCTCGGTGTACCGCATGGCGGCCGCGGGGAGGCCGGCGATCGAGCCGAAATTGCCCTGTTTGTCGATGAGCACGTGCCGCATGTTCCATTCCTGGGCCATGCGCACGAGGGTGGGATAGATGACGCTCTCGCCGTGCGGGTGGTAGTTGCCGCTGGTGTCGCCGGAGATCTTGGCGCACTTCACCCGGGCAGCGCCGGGGGTGAGATTGAGGTCGTTCATCGCCACAAGGATGCGGCGCTGCGATGGCTTGAGCCCGTCACGGACATCGGGCAGCGCCCGGGACACGATGACGCTCATCGCGTAGGTCAGGTAGCTGTCCTTCAGTTCCTGCTCGATCGGCAGTTCGATCAGCCGCCCACCGGCACTGTCGCGGAGCACACCTGGCTCGTCAGCCCGACTGCCGCCCGGGCCACCGGCCCCGCTCGGAGGCCCCCCGGTCTCCGGTTCCTGGTCGTCCGAATGCTCGTCTGCCAACGGCCACTCTCCCAGCTTCGGCGTCGGCGGGAAACCGCCGCAAAACCATGAACATACCCGTCTCACGGGCGGGGTCAACCGGCCCCGGCACGCCGCCAAACCAGCCTCGAAACCGGGTCTGCGGGGGGGGCCGGATGGCTTGACCTGCCCGGTGGCTCCCCCTACTGTCCCCGCCCCGCGCGACCACCCAACCGCGCGGTCGCGTTCGTTTCCCCCCGGGA
>JBAWVV010000263.1:0-6261 GCA_037147115.1 Planctomycetia bacterium
TCGAATACTTCACAATATATTCGATGATATTCGAGCCACCGTTACTCGAAGGAGCAACCCACGTTACGGCTAGGCTTGCGTTGCCGCGTGTGGCCACGACCGATGTCGGCCTGCCGGGCACGGTGGCGTTCGTGACCGTGATCGTAAAGGCCTTCTCAGTGGTGAGTCCGCCGACGTCGGTCGAGCGGATGCGGATGCTGTAGGAACTCCTGGCCTCGAAGTTGAATGAGATGGCGGTCTTGAGCGTGTTGCCCACGATCGTGAACGAGGCGTTGTCGGTGCTGCCGGTGCCCGGCAGGAGAGTGTAGGTAAAAGTGTCATCGGAATCGACGTCGGTGGTGGAGAGCGTGCCCACTACCGTACCTACCGCGGCGTTTTCGGGCATAGTATTTGGCGAGAGCAATATGTCCGTCGGCGCGTCGTTGACCGCTACCCCAGTCATCGTCTTAGAACCGCTAACCCACAGGTTGCCGTCGGTGACGCTCGTGCCGATCGTGAAGGTGCCGTTGAAGTTCGGGGCGGGCGTGAACGTCAGTGCCGCCAGGAGCGTGTTGACGTTCGCAATGGCGCCGCTGGCGGACCAGACTCCCGTGACAGCGTTATAGGTCGAGGTGACTGCACCAGACGTGCCGGTATTCAGGCTGCCGGCAGCGGGAATCGACAGCGTCAGCGTGGCCGTCACGGCGGCACTGTCGACATCGCTGACCACGATATCAGTCAGGTTGAGCGGCGTCTCTTCCATGTAGGTCTCTGGCGTGCTGAGGTTCGTCGCCGCCGGTGCGGCGTTGAGCGTGTCGACCTGGAGCGTCTGGGTGTTGCCCCGAATGGCGTTACCTAGGCCACTGCTGAACACCGCCGTGATCGTATGCGAGCCCGTGGAGAGTGACGAACTCGTGAAACTCGCCTCGCCGGCGGCGTTCACAGCCTTCGGCGTACCCGCGTTCACTCCATCAACCTTGAATTGAACGGTGCCCACCGTCGAGGCCGGGATGAAACCAAAAGCCCGCGCCTGCTGCGTGCCGGGATCCTGCACCTCGACGTAAATCTGAGTCGCTGCGGTGAACGTGACGCTGTCGCCGCGCACGGCACCGGTGTTGGATGCCGTGAGGAAGGTGACGGACTTGGCTGCTGGGATAGCCAACGTTCCCGGCAGGATCGTGATGTCGTAGTTCTTCGAGGTCACGTTCGTCGCCCCGAACGCCACCACAAGAGGAAAGGCTGCGGCACCAAATGCCGGATTTGCCTTGATGAGTTGGAGAGCCTCGGCCGGGCCGGCTGAAATCAGAGCGTTGATCAGTGAGGCACCTGGACCGGTGACCGCGAACGTTGGCTGGCTGACCAGCGAACCTGCGTCTTCGCCGTCGAGAAAGCCCGTGTAGGTGCCGGAGAACTGGGCGGCACCCAGACCGGGATACCAGTTGGTGTTGGTCAAGGCGAGAGTCAGCTGCGTCTTGTTGATGGTCAGCGTGCCTGCCTCGTAGGTGATCGCGTAGTTGGGGGCCACGGCATCGGATGGCACCAACGTGTAGGTGCCGGCGTCGTTGCTGGAGGAATTCCGCGTCACGAGTGCCTGCTGTGGCAGGCTGATCGTGGTATCTCCATTGACCAGCCCCTGGTACTTCGCGGTGAAGGGCGGCAACGCCTGGTTGCGGGTGATCGTGAAGCTGTCGGCCGTGATCTTCAGTGCTGCCGGAGTGATCGTGAGTTCCGCGGGCACCACGACGATGGAGTAGTTGGGGTCACTCACGGTGATGCTGATGGGATACGTGCCGACGCTGCTCGTGGCCGCGGTGGTCGCGAGAACAGCCGGCTCAGACAGGGTGCTGGCCGTGTCGGGGCCGACCAGCCCAGCCATCGAATAGGTCAGGGTGGGCATCGTGCCGCCGTAGACCATTGTCTTGGGATCGACCGTCACGGTGAGCGTGGCCCGCGTGATCGTGAGCTGCGCCGGCACATAGACGGCCGTGTAGTTGGGGTCAGTCAGGCCGGCGGCTGTGATGTCGTACACGCCCACCGCGGTGTGGGCCGCGACGGTGCTGAGCGTTGGCGAGGTGGCCAGGCCGCTCGCGGAATCGTTGCCGACAAATCCGCTGATCGCGTAGGTGAGCGTCGGCAGGGCAACACTATAGACCATTCGCTGATCGTTAGCGGTGACCGTCAGCGTGGCCTTGGCCACGGTGAAGGTGACATCAACCGGGGCTACCGCATTAATGTTGTCATCGCCAGTCTGCGTGGCCCGCACGACGATCGTGCCGGCACCGGTGACGACGAGGTTGCCATCGGCGATGGTGGCCGGCCCGGAGATCACCGCGAAGCTCACCGGCAGACCGAAGCTGCTCGTGGCGGCCAAGGGGATGGGGCTTACACCATAGGTCGTGTCGCCGATCGGGGCGAAAGAGATCGACTGGCTAGCCTTGGTAACGTTGATATTCACCGTGTTCGAGGTGCTGGGCGTGTACCTGGCCCCGGGGATCGTGTTGCCGTTGTAGACGACATGGATGAAGTGGTTGCCCACGAGGGGCTGCGCGGTGATGACGGTGACCGTGCCCGTGGCATCGAGCGTACGCATGCCGAGTAACGTGTCGCCTTCATAGAAGCTGACCGTGCCGGCCGCGGGGGAGTTTGTGCCGTCCTGGTTGGTGACGGTCACGGTTGCCTCGACCGGGGTGAACGCCGTGGCACTCGTGGGGTTGATCGTCAGCGTGGTCGTGGTGCCAAACACGGTGTTCTCGATCGTGCCCACGCCGGCGGCGAACCGCAGGATCGCGTTGGTCGGGCTCGAGAGCTGCATCGTGAACTGCTTGGCCGCCTGGATGGCGGTGCCCGGGCCGATCGGCACCTGGATGAACTTCGGCGCGGTATCACCCGGGGCCCAGGTGAGGGTGCCGGAGACCGGCGTGTAGTCGCCGTCGGCCGCGGTGGCCGTGCCGTCTGCCGTGGTGTAGTTCACGCTCACGGGCAGCAGCGGAGAGGCCTCGCCGGTAACACGGACCTCGAAGGTGAGGAAGTTGCTCTGGCCCGCACCTGTGGAGCCCGTGGGGTTGACCACGGAAAGCTCGGGGGCCAGCAGGTTGCCGATGACCGTTTGAGCGGCATCGGAGACCAGCTGCTCGGATGAGTAGTTCGCCTCCAGGCTGATGATGCCGTTCGGGGCATCCGCGGCCAGGCCAGCGGCCTGGGTGAGCTTCTGGGCGATCGGGCCGTCGGCCAGCGTCTGGAAGGCGGCCACGCGCTGCAAGAACGACTGCGTGCCGGGGGCCGAGCTGGCCGTTGGATCCTGGGCCTCCAGGGCCACGATCCCGCCTACGACCCTGGCGATGATTCCCGCTGCAGGCGTGCTCAATGAGGAGTTGATCGTCAGACCGGAGGCGGTCGCCGTGGCCTGGATCAGGCTATCGATCACCGCGGGGTCGCTCAGGCTGACCGTCCCCGTCGTCGTCCGGCACAGGTCGGTGAGCGCCCCGAAGGCATTGGTCATCAGGCCCGCCATGGCAAGGCCTGCTGGCTTGCCGGGGAGACCCATCAGGAGGGCGGCAGCCTCGTGGGCCACGAGATAGGTCTTCACCTCGGCGGCGAACGCCAGGCTCGAGGCGCGATCACCCGCCAGTGCATCGACCAGCGTGCCGGCGGCGTTGATGTCATACGGCGTGGCCACGCCACCATCCGACGCTTTCGGATCTCCCGGTGTCGCAGGGATGCCGAAGCCCGAGTCGATGATCGCGATCGCTTCTGCCTCGGAGTAGCCCTGGACGACCAACCGGTTCACCAGGGTGGTCAGCGGGCTGACCACGTCGGATGTTGCCACTGCTGTGAAGATGGCGTCGTTCGTAAGGCCGGTGGCCGTATCGATGCCGCCATAGCCGACCAGCTGGCCGGTGAGTTGCTCCGGTAGCTCCAACTGCGCGAACCCACCGGCGGCATCGGACTTTGCCGTGTAGGCCGGTGTCTGGTTGAAGGTGCCCATGGGATCGTAATAGATCGTGGCATCCGACACCGAGTAGTTGAACAACTTCTTGAGGGCATTGCCGATTCGATTCAAGTCCTTGACGAGCTTGCGGGCGGCCGCCTTGGCCTGCGAAGCGGCACGTTCGGCCGCCGCGCTGACCTCGTTTTGAGCCGTCTCGAGATCGCGTGCCACCACCTTGGCGCCGTTCTGGAGGCCGGCCGCGGACTGGTTGTACGCCCCGGCGAGCGCTGCTGCGGTGGCCTTGTAGGACTGCGTCAGATCCTGGGCGAGTCGCTGGAAGTTCAGCCCAAACACATCACCGAAAATCAGGTTCACCTTGCCGTCGAAGAACACCTGCATGCCGATGTCGACGCCGCTGACGCTCACGGTGAAGGCCGAGTAACTATTGCGAACACCGTTGCTGGGCGCGGGAGTGCTGGGCGACTGGAGTGCAGCCACCGTATCGACGCCGCTATTTAAGAATTGAACCTGATCGATCAGCGCCGTGAGGTCGGGGATCGAGCCATCCGGGTTTGTGGTGACCCAGGTTCCGTTCTTGTTGAGCGGCAGGGCCCCGTTGGTGGTGATGTTGAATGTGTGATTGCCCGGCCCGGGGACGATGCCCGGAATGGTGATCTGCTGCCAGTTGATGCTCGATGCGACCTGATAGGTGCCCAGGGCAACACCGTCCATGGAGACCGTGATGCTCGACCGAAAGCCGTATCGATAGTTCAGGTCATAGGCAGGTCGACCTTGAAAACCGTTCGAGAAATTTGGTGATACAGCGCTCCTCCCGCCGTCATTCCGTGCCTTCGCGAACAGGGCAATGTCGTAGCTCTGGCCGGCCACAAAGCCGCTGACCGTCTGTGACATGCTGCCATTGGGGCCGTAGCCGCTCTGCAGAAACGCCTCCCACTTGCCCTCCGGCGGATCATCGCCACTCCCCTGATCCTGGCCGTTTACGCTGTAAGTCGTGTCGAGCCCATAGCCATGCTTGGTGACGCCCGCATTACCGACGAAGCTCCAGCCGACGCCCGGCCCGGTGGGGTTGTAGGCATAGTTATTTCCTCGCGAGCTCCAGCCTGTCCAATCCGTTTCAAAGCTCGTGTTGGTGAGGGCTGGCGGTGCGTAGGTAATTGCCGAGCTTGGCACGAGGAGCGGGCTCGTTGTGAATGCCACGTTGCTGATGGAGGCGGTCGAGCCGCCGTTCGAGCTTGTGCCCTTGAAGGTCAGGGTGTGGTTGCCAGCCCCCGGGATAACCACCGGAACCGTGAAGAGCTGATAGCCCGTGTTGAACTGCAGGGCGTTGGTGTTGCCGGTCACGCCACCGTCATAGCCATTGGGGCCGGAATCGGGCACGGTGGAGCCAAGGTCACCAAGATGCCAGAGGCCCACCAGGCTGGGCTCGGTGCCCTGATAGCCCGTCGTGTAGCCGGTCCGGACCTCGTCCTCCGACAGCGTCTTGTTCCAGACCGTCAGGTCGCCCATCTGGCCCTGATAGAGCAGGTCACCTGAGACGCTGCTGAGGCCCGCGTATGCATAATCGCGGGTGACCGTATTGGGGACGAAGCCCCCGTTCGTTGCCCGGCCGATCTCAACGCCGTTCCTGTAAATCCTGGCCTCTCCGCCAGGTGATATGGTCACGCTGAAGTACTGCCAGGTGTTGAGGGTGACTGCGTTCGAGAGATAGAGATTCGTCTTCGAGGTGCCCTTGAAGACATTCAGCGACAGGTCGTACTGAAAGTTTTTGTCAGTTGAGGGGGCGATTTCCAGGTTGATGCTGTCGCTATTCTTTTGACCAAAATCGTAGACGTGGCTGCGGGCGCCCGTGGGATTCACCCACGCCCCGGCGCTGAAGCCGCCGGTGAAATTATCGAGGCCCGTGCTGGGGAGAATGACGTAATTCGAGCGGCCGTCGAAGTTCATCGGTCGCTGCATCGGCAGCGCGTCAGTGCTGGAAATGACCGGCCTGACCTCGCCAGTCACATTCTCGCCCTTGGGGTTGTTGCCGCCGCTTTGAAGATTGCCAAGGCGATACAGTTGCACCAGGCCGTTTTCGTTCCCCTGGAGGCCCGATGTGTAGGCAGACAGAACATCGTCCGCTGAAATCGCCCGGTTCCAGACACTCAAATCAGCCATCTGCCCCTGGAACAATTTATCCTGTGACCAATGGCTTCCTCCAACGTAGTTCGTGTAACGATCGACATTGTTGGGTATGAAGGCAGGATTGTTGCCCTGCGACTGCGCGATCTGAATCCCATTCTTGTAAATGGTGGCCAAACCGGATGGCGTGATGGTGACGCTGAAGTATTGCC
>JBAWVV010000264.1:0-6257 GCA_037147115.1 Planctomycetia bacterium
CTGAAATCCCTGGCGGCGGGGCGATCGGGAATGGGGCGGACGGGGGAATGGGAGCGGTCGGACGGTGACAGGCGGAGTGCGGCGGCAATCAGGATCCGGGGGAGGTCATGGCGAAGACTTCCGTGATCGCCAGGCACGGGCCAGGGCGTCGAGCGCGACCGACTCGTCGCCGTCGAAGCAGCCCGTGACGGTCAGGCGCGGGGCAGCGACGACTTCCCCGATCCAGCCCCAGGGAATGCCCTCGAGCCATTCCCCCATTCGGCCGGCTGATTCGGCGTCGACTTCGCAGACGAACCGACAGGGGGATTCGGCGAAGGCGATCGTGAGATCGGTATGCCGCCCCTGGCCCCCTTCGAGGAGCGTCGGCACCTTCCCAAGATCGATCGTCGCCCCGATCGCACCGCCGATCGCCATCTCCGCCACGGCGGCGAGGAGTCCGCCATCGGAGACGTCGTGGCAGGCGAGAATCCCCCCGTCGCGGATCGCGTGGGCGAGATGTCGGAAGGTCCTGCGGCAGGAGGGCGCGTCGATCCGCGGCACGGCGCCGCCGGTGACAACGCCGAGGGCCTCGAGTTGACTGCCGGCGAGATCGTCGCGGGTCAACCCGATCACCGCCAGGCGGTTGCCCGGTCGCTTCAGGTCAGGGGTGACGACGCGGCGAACGTCGTCGACCTGCCCCATCGCCGTCGCCAGGAGTGTCGGCGGAATCGACAGTTCGCGGGGCTTGCCCGCGGTATCGGTCCAGGCGAAGACGTTGTTGAGGCTGTCCTTGCCGGAGACGAACGGCGCGCCGAGATCGACCGCGACGTCGTGACAGGCCCGGCAGGCCTCGACGAGGGTGCCGAGCGATTCCGGCCGGCGCGTGTCGCCCCAGCAGAAGTTGTCGAGCAGCGCGATGCGGTCGGGATCGGCGCCGGTGGCGACGACATTGGCGACCGCCTCGACGATCCCACCGGCGGCCATCTGCCAGGGATCGAGCGGCCCGATTCGGTGCCTGAGCCCGACGCCCAGCGCAATCCCCCGATCGCGGCCGAGGACGCCGCGGACGACCGTGGCATCGGCGGGGCCCTCGCCGGGGCCGAGGAGCGGCTTGATGACGCTGCATCCCTGCACTTCATGGTCGTATTGGCGGATGATCCATTCCTTGCTCGCCACATCGGGGGCGGCGAGGATCTCGAGGAGCGTGGCGCTGAGCGACGGTGTCGTCGCGCTCCATGCGGGGCTGGTCGCGGGGAGCGGCACGTACCGCGACTGGAGTCGCTGGCGGGGGCGTCCTTCGTGGAGGAAGTGGCAGTCGAGCACGCCGGCCACCTCGTCCTGCCACTTCAATTCGATCCGGCCATCGCCGGTGAAGGTGCCGATGGCCGTCGCCTCGACCCCTTCGTCGGCGGCGATTCGGGCGAGCTTCTCCCAGTCGCCGGGAGCGACGGCGAGCACCATCCGTTCCTGGGCCTCGGAGATCCACACCTCGGTGGCCGAGAGCCCTTCGTATTTCAGCGGTACCTTGTCGAGATCGACCGTCGCCCCGAGGCTCGCCCCCATCTCGCCGACGGCACTGGAGAGGCCACCGGCCCCGCAGTCGGTGATGGCGTGAAACAGGCGTTTCCGCGAGGCCTCGAGGATGAACTCGACGAGGACCTTCTCGTTGATAGCATGCCCGATCTGCACCGATCCGCCCGACTGCGCCTCGCTGTCGCTGGTCAGCTCGATGCTCGAGAAGGTGGCGCCGTGGATCCCGTCGCGGCCGGTGCGGCCGCCGGCGACGACGACCAGATCCCCCGTTCGCACCTCCGTCTGGGCGGTGTTGCGCGGCATGATCCCCACCGTTCCGCAGAACACCAGCGGGTTGCAGAGGTAGCCGGGATGGAAGGCCACGGCGCCGGCGATCGTGGGGATCCCCATCCGGTTGCCGTAGTCGCGAACGCCAGCCACGACCCCCGCGAGGAGCCGCTGGGGCGGGATCACCCCCGGCGGGAGATCGGCCGCCGGCGTGTCAGGGTCGCCGACGCAGAAGACGTCGAGGTTGGCAATCGGCTTCGCCCCGAGGCCGGTGCCGAGGACATCGCGGATCACCCCGCCGAGGCCGGTGGCGGCGCCGCCGTACGGTTCGATCGCCGAGGGATGGTTGTGGGTCTCGACCTTGATGCAGATGTCGTGGTCGCCATCGAAGCGCACGACGCCGGAGTTGTCACGGAAAACGCTCACGCACCAGTCACCCCGGCCGAGTGCCTCGCGGACCTTCCCCGTTGCGGCGAACACCGTCTCTTTGAGGAGGTTGTCGTAACGGACGGCGCCGTCGGGCCCCTCGTGGTCGATCGGGCTGCCGAGGGTTTTGTGGCAGCAGTGCTCGCTCCAGGTCTGGGCGATCGTCTCGAGCTCGATCTCGAGCGGCGCCCGGCCGAGCGCGGCGAAGTGATCGCGCACGGCGCCGAGCTCGAGGGGGGAAAGGGCCAGGCAGCGCTCGCGGCTCAGCTTCGCAAGCGCCGTGTCGTCGAGCCCGTCGAGGGGAACCGCGACCTGGGTGAACGCCCAGGGG
The DNA here is from genome assembly GCA_037147115.1 of Planctomycetia bacterium. GTDB lineage: Bacteria > Planctomycetota > Planctomycetia > Pirellulales > UBA1268 > QWOP01. Next base: position 2,537 of record JBAWVV010000264.1, read on the forward strand.
CGACCACCGGCAAGGGCCCGCAGCGGCAGCGGACCGACGACGACGTCGTGGATCGCCTCGCTGGCCAGCAGCTTCCAGGCGAACCGCTCGGCCTCGTCGTGGGGGAGAGCGGGAAGCCAGTATTTCCGCACGCTCCGCACGGCCGCCGCCTCGAGCCCGAGCAGCCGCAGCGCCGCCAAGACACTCTGCGCCGCCGGGTCGGTCACCCCCGCCTTGGGCAGTACATGGAGGACCAGCGGGAGGCCAGCGGCGGGGGATAGGCCGGCGGCATCGGCGGCCGTCGACGGGGCGCCGGCGAGCTCGAGGATCGTGAACTGCTCCGTGACCGGATCGGCCAAGAGCGTCGTCGCGACCCGTTCGATGTCGCTCCTCGAAAGCTCCCCTTCGATGAGCCAACCGGTCACGGCGCGCGCCGACGTGCAGGCGGCGATGCCGAGATCGGCGGCGCCCGCCACCACCGCACGGGCGGCGTGGTCGTTGGCGGGATCGGCGGAGAGAACGTCAACTTCCCACAGCATCACGGCGTTCCTTGGCCCTTTGAAGGAGATCGAGGAGGGTTTTGCGATCGCCGGCTGCGAGCGCCGCGACGAGGCGGTCGGAGATCCGGCGGACTCGGGTCAGTGCCCGCGTGACCTCGACGGCGTTGTCGAGGAGGATGTCGGCCCACAGGCCCGGATCTCCGGCGGCGATCCGCGTGCTGTCGCGCCAGCCTCCGGCCGTGAAGCGGGTGACGTCCGCCGGCGTCGCCGCGGCGAGGGCCGCGGCGATGAGATGCGGGGCGTGGCTGGTGGCGGCGAGGATCCGGTCGTGGTCCTTCGGCGGCATCAGAAACACCGTCGAGCCGAGTGCCGCCCAGAACTCTGCCACCTGGGAGGTGTCTAGCTCCGGCGTCCCTTTGGCAGGCGTGACAACGGTCAGGCGCCCCTCGAACAGGCCGGCGTCGGCGGCCACCGGGCCGCGGCGGTGGCTGCCGGCGATCGGGTGGGCGCCGACGAACCGGCACTGGCGGGCTTTCCGGTGCCGCTCCCAGCGGGCCACGATCGAGCCTTTCGTGCTCCCGGCATCGGTGAGCAGCGTCCCCGGACGGGCGGCTCCGTCGATGGCCTCGAGGAGAGGCCCAATCGTCGACACGGCGGAGGCCACAACGACCAGGTCAGCCTGGGCGACTCCGGCGGCGAGGTCGGTCGTCGTCTCGTCGACGATCCCGCGCTGCTGCGCTTCTTCCAGCGACGCGGGGGTCCGTCCGACACCGACGACACGGCCCGCCAGACGGCGCGCCTTCAGCGCCAGTCCGACCGACCCGCCGATCAAACCCACTCCCACGATGGCGACGCACGACCACGGCGGGGATGGCTGCCTGGGAGCCTTCATGGGATGGTCGGAGGGCTTTCGGGCGGCGGCGGTCTGGGAGGCAGGGAGAAGCTCCCCCGGGCGCGTTTTCTACCAGATGGCGGGACGATGTGTTAGAAGGCTGTGGATAAAATGGGGGCCGACCGCACGAGGCGGTCGCGAGTGCGAAGCACTCGAGAAAACCGGAGGTTTTCCAAGTGGACAAAGGGCACGGATGACTTTTTCCACGGGTAGCTAGGGTCGGGCATCAGGGGGGCGGTCGGGGCTCGTCTGCACCCCGGGGGCGTATCCGGATTCGGTTTCCGAGGTCATGAAACCATGGCGTTTACCGCCCAGATGCCGACGAAACTCCTGGCCGAGATCCTCGGCCGGATGGCGCTGTCGCTGGCGGCCGGGATCGGGGTGCGGCGGGCCTGGAAGGGGGAGGTGGAACGCGTTCCGCGGCGCTGGCGTGGGGCCATGGAGACGGTCGGGCAGGCCCTCGGTGCAGGGGAATCGCTGTCGGAGGCGATGGCCCTGGCGGGTGAAACCTTCCCGCCGCTGATCCGCGGGATGGTGTCGGTCGGCGACCGCACCGGTCACGAGCCGGAGACGCTCCGTGAACTGGCGCGGATGCTCGACCAGGTGGTGCGGACCCGCCGCGCGTTCGTCCGTGGGCTCGTCTGGCCGGGCTTCCAACTGGCGATTGCGATCCTCGTGATCGGTTTCTTGATCTGGGTGGCCGGGGGGATCCGCGACGAACAGAATAAGCCGATCGACATCCTTGGCTTCGGTCTGGTCGGTTCCGCCGGGCTGGCGGCGTACCTGTCGATCGTGGCGTTCCTCGCCATCGTCGGGGTCGTCGCGGGCAGGATAGCCGTGGCGAGCTGGCGCCGCAGCGGCATCGTCCGCCGCGTGGTTTCCCCGCTGCCGGTGATCGGCGCGGCGGCGCGGGCAGCCGAAGCGGCGGCCTGGTGCCGGGCGGCGAGCCTCGCCAGCGCCGCCGGCCTCGACGCCGGGACGCTTGTCCGACTCGGGGCCACCGTGGCGCCGGGCATCCCGCTCGACGCCGACCGGGTCGGGCGCCGCCTCCGAGAGGGGGCGACCCTCGCCGACACGCTCCGCGAAAGTGGCGGGTTTCCACAGACGCTCATCGAAGGAGTGATCGCCGGTGAACTGACCGGCAACACCGCCGAGGTCCTCGACCGCCTGGCGCGTGACTACGACGAGGAAGCCCGCCAGAAATTCGAGGCCTCGGCTCAGGTGGCAGGATTTGTCGTCTGGGGGCTCGTTGCGGCCCTGATTGCCCTCGTCATCTTCCGCATCTTCTCTTTTTACGTGGGGGCCATCCAGGCCCTGGCCGGTTGACGATGATGGAGGGGGCTGCCGTGAAGTCCCCAGCGCCTGCCAGCCACGACTCGAGGGCACGACCGTGATCCGCCCGTCACCGATCCTTCCCGCGCTCCTCGCAGCGGCCTTCCTGGTCGCCGCCGCAGTGAGAGCCCGCAGTGCCGACGAGCACCCCGCACAACGCGAGGGGGAGCCCGGAGAGGATGACGCTCGTGCGGACCGGTCCCCGGGGGCCGCTCCCCCGTCCCAGCAGACGCTGATGACGGCGCGGGGGTTTGTCCGGTATCGGGGGGCTTGGCGGACCAGCCAGGAGATCGAGCTGATCGAGCGATCGGAGCGGGAGAAGGTGACCCAGAAGCAGTGGGGCCCGCGGCTGGAGAAGCTGCGCCGTCGGCTGGATGATCCCGCCACTGCAGCGACGGCCGCCGAGGAGCTCCGCGAGATCGTTGATCCGGCGGCGGTGCCGAGCTTGGGGGGGGCGGTCGCGCGGGAGCCGGTGCCGCAGGTGCGGGCCTTCCTCCTCGAAGCCCTGGCGCGGATCGGGACGCCCGACGCCATCGCGATCATCGTCCAGGTGGCGATCGACCATACCGATCCCGATACTCGGCTGACTGCGGTCGAGCGTCTCCAGGCAGTCGGACCGCGGATCGCCGAGCCCGCGCTCGTGGCGGCCCTCGGCGGGCCTGACAACGCCCGCCTCAATCGCGCTGCCGAGGCGCTCGGGGCGCTCAAGCTGGTGGGGGCGACGGCGCCGTTGGTCGACGCCCTGGAGACAGAGCATGTCGTGATCGCTTCCGACGGTCGCCAGGCGGGGCAGACGAGTGTGGCGTTCGGAAACGCCGGCGGCGAAGGCCTGTCGCTCGGCGGGGGGCCGAAGAAGGGGAAGGTCCGCCTCCGGAACGAAGCGGCCCTGGCCGCTCTCGTGCACATCACCGGGCAGGACTTCCAGTGGAATCTCCCGGCTTGGCGGCACTGGCTGGCCAGCCGAGAGCTCGCCGCGCCGGTCGACCTCCGCCGCAGCCGCTGACGGCCTGCTTCCGGC
>JBAWVV010000265.1:0-6198 GCA_037147115.1 Planctomycetia bacterium
CCGAGCGCCTAGGACTTCTCGTCCCGCCTACCTGTGTCAGTTTTAGTACGGTCACTTGCCTTCAACCCTTAGAAGCTTTTCTTGGACGTCCTTCGGATGACTATCGAAACATAAGCGTCTTTGTCCCGTGCTTCTGGATGTCGCTGCGGATTTTCCTACAGCTACCTTCCACACAGGCGAGGGACATTTCTATCCGTCCCCTCACCTTTCAGACGCCGTCCCTCCATCGGTCCGGCACGTGGCGCAGGAATGTTGACCTGCTGTCCATCGTCTACGCCCTTCGGCCTCGACTAAGGAACCGGCTAACCCTGGGCGGATTTACCTTCCCCAGGAAACCTTAGGCTTTCGGCGAGCAGGATTCTCACCTGCTTAATCGTTACTCATTCCGGCATAATCACCTGTACGCCCCGGCATCGCTCCTTACGGTGCGACTTGTATCTGGCGTACAGCGCTCTCCTACCAATCCACAAAAGTGGATTCCACTGCTTCGGTGCAGAACTTACTCCCGTTCATTATCGGCGCGGAGTTGCTCGACCAGTAAGCTGTTACGCACTTTTTAAATGATGGCTGCTTCTAAGCCAACATCCTGGCTGTCACTGCAACTCGACTTCCTTAGTGACTGAGTTCTGCTTGGGGACCTTAGCAGGTGGTCTGGGTTGTTTCCCTTTTGACCGCGAAGCTTATCCCTCGCGGACTGACTCCCGGAGTAAACATAACGGTATTCGGAGTTTGGTTCAGGGAGGTACCAGGGTATGGCCCTCCTCCGATTCAGTCTCTCTACCCCCACCATGTAGTTGCTCGAGGCTAGCCCTAAAGCTATTTCGGAGAGAACGAGCTATCTCTGCGCTTGATTAGACTTTCACTCCTCCCCACAAGTCATCCCCTCGGTTTTCAACCCAAGTGGGTTCGGTCCTCCACGCGGTTTGACCCGCGGTTCAACCTGCTCATGGGTAGTTCGTGCAGTTTCGCGTCTACCACCAGCGACATGTGTCGCCCTATTCAGACTCGGTTTCCCTGTGGCTACGGTCCTGAGGACCTTAACCGAGCCGCTGACGGTAACTCGCCGGATCATTATGCAAAAGGCACGCCGTCACGCATTGCGGTTACCCGCCATAGCGCTCCGACCGCTTGTAGGCACATGGTTTCAGGTTCACATTCCTCCCCTAACAGGGGTTCTTCTCATCTTTCGATCGCTCTACTTGTTCACTATCGGTCATTAGGGAGTATTTAGCCTTGCGGGATGGTCCCCGCGGATTCAGTCGAGGTTCCACGTGACTCGACCTACTCAGGGTACCCTCCAGAGACAACAAGCTTTCGCATACGGGTCTGTCACCCTCTATGGCCGACCTTTCCAGATCGTTCTGCTAGCCGATTGTTTGATAACTCCGGTGGAGGGCCCTACAACCCCGAAATGGAAACCACTTCGGTTTGGGCTGATTCCCTTTCGCTCGCCGCTACTGAGGAAATCGATTTTTCTTTCTTTTCCTGCAGATACTGAGATGTTTCAGTTCTCCGCGTTCGCTACTCGTGTCCTATGTATTCAGACACGGTCTGTTCAGGAATCCCGGGATCATCACCTGTTTGACGGTTCCCCCGGGCTTATCGCAGTCTTCCGCGCCCTTCAAAGCCTCCTAATGCCTAGACATCCCCCATGCGCCCTTAGTAGCTTGACCACCCGAATCGAGTGCTCGCAGACCAACCTCGCTTGACCAGCCGAAGCCAATCAAGAAGGAAGGAACACGGGCCACACGTTCGCGTTTCACCTACTCAACCCCAGATCCTCGCCGGCAAGCGCGCCGACACCACCTGGGGTAGTAACGTATTCTCGCTGCGTCACCACGCGGAACTGCCAAAGCAGAACCAAACGCGGCACGCAATTGCCTTGGGAGAACGCCGCAGCATTCCTGTCCGTAGACAGGACCTTACGGCATTCTTTCAAGATGCCAATTACCACGACCAAATTGTCAAAGAACAAAACAAGCCGATCGCAATGCGGACGTCATCTCCACGCATGGAGACAACGACATTACGACCGGCTCATGACCTATTCAGGCATTGCTGCCATGGACAGAGGTTCGCCCCGAACTCAACGGCAAATAAAGCCATAAAATCCGAAGCGGGCCTCAACCCATGATCAGCTTCCTGAACCCTCTCACGGCCGCTGCGGCATCGGATTGCTTGGCGGGCGAAAGCCTCACCTACAATCGTACCAGTCAGCAGCAGGGATCCGGAGATCACGAGCCATTCGGCGGGAACCGATCCAACGCACAGTTCAAAAACTGGCTCTGTCACATCGGCCGCACGACTGGGGGAAGGTTAGGCGATTTCCTGGCGAGCGTCAAGCGGCTGTCTGGATTTCTTCTTTCCCCCCGTTTCCAGGCCGAATTACGGCGATTCCGCCCTCCAGCCATCCCCCTCTCGGGGACCACATCGAGGCGGCAGATTGATCGCATGCGGGCCCTGGGCGGGCCCTCTCTCGGGTCCTTTTCGATTGAGGAGAGCTTTCGGATCGGGTTTGCCCGGCCGATTCCGGTCCTCCCGGTGCAGTCTCTACGCCCCTGCTAGCATGAACAAACCCGATTTCCCAATTGTTTTCAGCGTCTTGGAGTCTTTCCGTGCCGAAGCTGTCGCTGCGTGATCTTCCCGCCTGGTCCGGCTTGGTCGCCAAACGCCGCGACCTGCCGGCAGGCCAGGTGTTGCGATCGTTGTTTGCCGGAGATTCCGGCCGTGGGGAGCGTCTCGCGGCTGAGGCGTGCGGGCTCTATTTCGACTTTTCCAAGCAGCTCCTCGACGACGACACGCTCCGTTTGCTCGTGGAACTCGCAGATCAGGTCGATCTCCGCCGCCGCATCGAGGGGATGTTCAGCGGCGAGCGGATCAACACCACTGAGGACCGAGCCGTACTCCACGTGGCGCTGCGCTCCGCCCCTGGAGACACCTTCGCCGTCGACGGCCATGACGTGACCGGCGATGTTCAGGAAGTGCTTGGACGGATGTCCGCGTTTGCCGAGCGTGTCCGTGACGGTCGCTGGATCGGCCATTCTGGCCAGCGCATCCGCACGGTCGTGAACATCGGGATCGGCGGATCTGACCTCGGTCCGGTCATGGCTTACGAAGCCCTTCGCCACTTTGCTACCGACGACATCGAGTTCCGCTTCGTCTCGAACGTCGACGGCACTGACTTCATTGAAGCCACGGCCGGACTTGATGCGAGCACGACGCTGTTCGTCGTCTCCTCGAAGACGTTCACCACGCAGGAGACGATGACCAACGCCGGCAGCGCCCGGGCGTGGCTCTTGGCGAGCAGCGGCGGCGACGTGGCCGCGGTTGCCAAGCATTTCGTGGCCGTGTCGACCAATGCCGCCGAGGTGTCGGCGTTCGGGATCGATCCCGCGAACATGTTCGGCTTCTGGGATTGGGTGGGGGGACGCTACTCGATGGACTCGAGCATCGGGCTCTCGACGATGCTCGCCATTGGGCCGGAGCGGTTTCGGGAAATGCTCGGTGGATTCCGGGCCATGGACCGGCACTTCCTCACCACGCCACTGGAGCGAAATCTCCCGGCGCTCCATGGCCTGATCACCGTCTGGAACACGAGCCTGTGCGGCTGCGAGACGATGGCCGTCCTCCCGTACGAGCAGTATTTGAAGCGTTTCCCCGCCTATCTCCAGCAACTCTCGATGGAGAGCAACGGGAAACGGGTGCAACGCGACGGCACGCTCGTCGAATGCCAGACCGGCCCGGTGGTGTGGGGAGAGCCCGGCACCAACGGACAGCATTCCTTCTATCAACTCATCCATCAGGGCACCCACCGGATCCCGTGCGACTTCCTCGGCGCGGTGCATTCGCTCAACCCTCTCGGACGCCATCAGGCGATGCTCTTGGCGAACATGCTCGCCCAAGCCGAGGCACTCGCCTTCGGAAAGAGCGCCGAGGAGGTGGCCGCGGAGGGGACACCGGCCCGACTCGTCCCCCATCGGGAGTTCCCCGGCGACATTCCCTCGAGCACGATCCTCTACGACCGACTCACCCCGAATATCCTCGGCTCGCTCGTCGCCTTTTACGAGCACAGCGTGTTCACGCAGGGGGTGGTGTGGAACATCAACAGCTTCGATCAGTGGGGCGTGGAACTCGGCAAGGTGCTCGCAGGAAGGATCCTTCCCGAGCTCGAAAGCGCCAACTCCCCAGAGCTTCGCCACGACAGCTCCACCAATGCCCTCATCCGCCGGATCCGCTCCACGAGGAACCTGACATGATCAAGTTCGATGTTCTTCAGCCCCTCCTCGCCTCCGCGATCTTCGTCGTGGTGTCTTTCCTCACGGCGTCCGGCCGCGCTGAAGAACCGGCGATCCCCGGGGTGACGATCAAGCCTGATGTCGTCTACGGCCACAAGGATGGCATGGCGCTCACCTACGACGTCTTCCGTCCGGCAAGCGCCGGCGACAAGCCCGGCCCCTGCCTCCTTCTCATGGTCAGCGGTGGCTGGGTGTCGCAGTGGATGCCCCCCGCGGCGATGCTCCAGTTCACGAAGCCCTTCCTCGATCGCGGCTACACGGTCTGCGCGGTGCGTCACGGCAGCAGCCCGAAGTACCTCATCCCCGAAATCGTCACGGACGTGCGATCGGCCCTCGAGCATGTCACCGACCATGCCGCCGAGCACCGCATCGACCGCAACCGCATCGGCATCTTCGGCTTCAGTGCCGGCGGTCACCTCTCGCTCATGCTCGGCACGACAACCAACGCCGCCGCCCGCGGCCGCGACGACAAGCCGCGCGTGGCGGCCGTGGCTGCCGTCTTCCCGCCCACCGACCTCACCCCCTACCTCGACCCGGCGGCGGGCTACCTGGAACAGTTCCCGGCGCTCAAGTTCCCTCGCGAGAACGGCGACAGCTACTCCCCGCTCAAGCAGGTCTCCGACGACGACGCGCCGTCGCTGATGGTCCACGGCGACAAGGACGAACTGGTGCCCCTGTGGCACAGCGAGAAGATCCGCGATGCCCTCCGGGCCAGCGACGTCGCGGCCGACCTCGTCGTCATCGAGGGGGCCGGCCACGGCTTCAACGCCGCCGGCAACGAGACGATGTTCCGGGCGATGCTGGAGTGGTTTGACACCCATCTCGCCGCGGGCCACTGAACGATGCGTGCCCCGGACGGAGCCCCACGCCAACCGTTGGCTTCACGGCTGGCGATCGTCGACCTCCTCCGCATCATCGCCGCGCTGTCGGTGATGTGGTACCACTTCGGGTTCCGCACCCGCAGCGAGTTGGTGCGGTCGACGACGCATTGGGGCTTCACCGGCGTTCAGGTGTTTTTCGTCGTCTCGGGGTTCATCATCCCCTGGGCCCTCGCCCGGGGGCGCTTCGACTGGCCGCGGGATGCCGGCAGGTTCATCCTCAAACGGACGCTCCGACTCGATCCGCCCTACCTCGTGGCCTCGGCGTTGTCGGCCCTGCTGATCTGGCTTGAATGGCGGTTTCTCGGCTCCGTCGGCCCCGCACCCACATTCCCCTGGACGACGACGCTCGCTCACCTCGGCTACCTCAACGGCGTCCTCGGGCTCGGTTGGTACAACGGCAACTGCTGGACGCTCGGGATCGAGTGCCAGTTTTATCTCGCCGTCGTGGCCCTCCTCCCGTTGATCGTGTCGACCTCGAGCCCGATCCAGTTCGGCTTCCACGCTCTCGGGCTGGTCGCTTCCTGGGCCGCGGTCGCTCTCGTCACCGGCCCGGCCGCCGTCCATTCGCCGTGGCTGCTGCAGTGGCTCCCGCTGTTCCTCATGGGGATCGCCGCCTTCCAACGATTTTCGGGGCAGCTCCCCACCTTGGCGTTTCTCGCGGTGATCGCAGCGGCGGCAATCGTTGCCGCCGCGACCGGAAGCCCTGCCGGAGCCCTGGCGGGGACGCTGGCCAGCCTGGCGATCGCCTTCGTGTCGCTCCCGCATCATCCGTGGATCGTCGCGGCCGCGAGCCTCACCTATTCCTTCTACCTGCTCCATGAACCGATCGGCTCACGGGCCGTCAGTCTCGTCAGCCGGATGGGGAGCGGGCCGCTTGTCAATCTCGTCGCGCTCGCCGCCGGGATCGGCTCGTCGCTTGTCGCGGCCTGGCTCCTCTTCATCCTCGTCGAACGCCCCGCGCTCAGCTGGGCATCGCGAATCACCTACAGCGGCCACGCCCCCCCCTCCCCTGCCCTCCCCCC
>JBAWVV010000266.1:0-6190 GCA_037147115.1 Planctomycetia bacterium
GTCTCCGCACCGCGCCGCGTGCCCGGGGCCTCCCTGCTGCGGAGGGGCTGTACGATCCCGCCAACGAGCACGATGCCTGTGGCGTTGGGTTTGTCGTCAACATGCACGGGCGGCGCAGCCACGGGATCGTCCGGCAGGGGCTCGAGGTGCTCGAAAACCTCACCCACCGCGGCGCCTGCGGGTGCGACCCGCTCACCGGCGACGGGGCGGGCATCCTCATCCAGATGCCGCAGGAGTTCTTCAACGCCGTCACGCCCCAGGCCGGCGTCCGCCTTCCCGCGCCTGGCGACTGGGCCGTCGGCAACGTCTTCCTCCCCCCGGAGCCTGAGGAGCAGGAGAGCGCCGAGGAGTTCTTTGCCCGTCTCTGCCAGGAAGAGGGGCAGGAGTTCCTCGGCTGGCGCACCGTGCCGGTCGACAACCGCTCCATCGGTGCCACGGCCCGCGAGGTCGAACCGGTCGTTCGGCAGGCGTTCGTGGGGCGCGGGAAGAAGACCCCGCGCGACCAGTTCGAGTGGAAGCTGTTCGTGATCCGCAAGCGCTTCGAGATTGAGCTCGGCGAGCTTGGCCTCACCGGCCAGACCTTCGCCTATGTCTGCTCCCTTTCCGCCCGGACGATCGTCTACAAAGGGCTGCTGCTGGCCGATCAGGTCGACAAGTTCTACTCCGACCTCTCCGATGCGCGGATGGTGTCGGCCCTCGCCCTCGTCCACCAGCGTTACAGCACCAACACCTTCCCCACCTGGGATCTCGCCCATCCGTTTCGGTTCCTCGCCCACAACGGTGAGATCAACACCGTGCGTGGCAACATCAACTGGATGCACGCCCGCGAGAGCATGCTCGCTCATCCGCTGTACGGCCCCGACATGAAGAAGATCCTTCCGGTCGTCCGTGCCGGCGGGAGCGATTCGGCGACCCTCGACAACGTCCTCGAGATCCTCGTCCTCGCTGGCCGCCCGATCGAGGAGGCGGTGAGCATGCTCGTCCCCGAGCCATGGAGCGGGCACGAGACGATGGCCGACGACCTCAAGGCCTTCTACGAATATCAGGCCTGCCTGATGGAACCGTGGGACGGCCCGGCGGCGCTAGCCTTCACCGACGGCACCCGGATTGGCGCCACGCTCGATCGCAATGGGCTGCGGCCGGGGCGCTGGTGGCAGATGAAGGATGGCCTGGTTGTGATGGCCAGCGAAGCCGGGGTGTTGCAGCTTCCCGCCGCCGACGTCGTCCGCAAGGGGCGGCTCCGTCCCGGGCAGATGTTCCTCATCGACACCAAGGAAGGGCGGATCGTCGAGGATGACGAGATCAAGCGGAAACTTTCCAGCGCCCAGCCGTGGCGGGAATGGATCAGCTCCCGTCAGGTCCGCCTCGATGCCCTCCCCGAACCGGCCGATGTCGGCGAGGTGACGGCCTCCCGTGCGGTCGAGCAGGCCGACGTAACCCCCTCCGGCGGCACGTCTCCCCGGGCGGTCGATTCCTGGCACGCCGCCGGGGTGGCAGGGGAGCGCTCGAGCCTCCTCGAGCTCCAGCGGCTCCACGGCTACACGCTCGAGGATCTGAAAGTGATCCTCGCGCCGATGGCAACCGACGGCGCCGAGCCGCTCGGCTCGATGGGCAACGACACCCCACTGGCGATCCTTTCCGACCGGCCGCAACTCCTGGCCAACTACTTCAAGCAACTCTTCGCGCAGGTCACCAATCCCCCGCTCGACGCCATCCGCGAGGAGATCATCACGTCGATGATCACGACGATCGGCAGCGAGGGGAACCTCCTCGACACCAGCCCCGAGCAGTGCCGGCTGCTGCGTCTGGAGACGCCGGTGATCACGAATGCCGAGTGTGCCCGGATCAAAGCCCTCGTCGGCTCCGCGGCCAAGCCGGGCCTCGTCTCCCGCACCCTCACGCTCCTCTACCCGGCCGGCTCCGGGGCCGCCGGCCTCCGCGCCCGGCTCGATGACCTCCGGGCCGAGGCGTCGAAAGCGATTGCCGACGGCGCTACGATCCTCGTTCTCTCCGACCGCGGCGCCACCCGGGAGATGGCGATCGTGCCGGCGCTGCTGGCCACGGCCGGCGTCCACCACCATCTCGTTCGCGAGGGGACACGGACGCGCTGCGGGCTCGTCGTCGAGACGGGCGAGGCACGCGAGGTGCACCACTTCGCTCTTCTGACCGGCTACGGGGCCGGGGCTGTTAATCCCTGGCTCGCCTTCGCCACGCTCGACCAGATGCGGGCGGAGCGGATCGTCAGCGCCGACCACCCGCGCGAGAAGCTCCACAAGAACTTCGTCAAGGCGGCGACGAAGGGGCTGCTGAAGGTGATGAGCAAGATGGGGATCTCGACGCAGCAGAGCTACCGCGGCGCGCAGATCTTCGAGGCGGTTGGCCTCGATCTGACGCTTGTCGACGAGTTTTTCACCCGCACCCCGAGCCGGATCGGCGGCATCGGTCTCGACGGGATCGCCGCGGAGATGCTCCGCCGCCACGAGCACGCTTGGCCGCGCAATCAGGTGGCCCAGACCCTCGAGCTCGACGTCGGCGGCCGCTACGCCTGGCGGCGTAAGGGGGAGGCGCATGTCCTCTCGCCCGACGTCGTCGCGACGCTCCAGCGGGCGACGCAGATCAACAGCCGGGAGGAGTTTCGCAAGTATCAAAAGCTCATTGACGAGCAGCAGACGAAGCTCCTGACACTGCGCGGGCTCCTCGACTTCCGCACCGACGGGACGCCGGTGCCGCTGGAGGAGGTCGAGCCGGCCAGGGAGATCGTGAAGCGCTTCGCTACCGGCGCGATGTCGTACGGATCGATCTCCAAGGAGGCCCACGAGACGCTCGCGGTCGCCATGAACCGGCTCGGCGGCTGGAGCAACACCGGCGAAGGGGGCGAGGACCCGATCCGCTACCAGCTCGAACCCTCCGGCGACAGCAAGAGCTCGAGGATCAAGCAGGTGGCCAGCGGCCGCTTCGGCGTCACGAGCCTGTACCTCGTCAACGCCAAGGAGCTCCAGATCAAGATGGCCCAGGGGGCCAAGCCGGGCGAGGGGGGGCAGTTGCCCGGGCACAAGGTCGACCGTGAGATCGCCCGCATCCGCCACTCGACGCCGGGCGTGGGGCTGATTTCGCCGCCGCCTCATCACGACATCTACTCCATCGAGGATCTCGCCCAGCTGATCCACGACCTCAAAAACGCCAACCACCACGCCCGGATCAGCGTCAAGCTCGTGGCGGAGGTCGGCGTGGGGACGGTGGCGGCGGGGGTCTCGAAGGGGAAAGCCGACGTCGTCCTGATCTCGGGCCACGACGGCGGCACCGGGGCCAGCCCGCAGACGTCGATCATGCACGCCGGCTTGCCCTGGGAGCTCGGCCTCGCCGAGGCCCATCAGGTGCTCGTCATGAACGATCTGCGCAGCCGAATCACCGTCCAGACCGACGGCATGATCCGCACCGCCAAGGACGTCGCCATCGCGACGATGCTCGGCGCGGAGGAGTTCGGCATCGCCACTGGGGCGCTGGTCGTGATCGGCTGCATCATGATGCGGAAGTGCCACCTCAACACCTGCCCGGTTGGCATCGCCACGCAGGATCCCGAGCTGCGGGCCCGGTTCAACGGCCAGCCGGAGCATGTCGTCAACTTCTTCTTCCTTCTTGCTGAGGAACTGCGGGATCTGATGGCGAAGCTCGGCTTCCGCACCATCGAGGAGATGGTGGGGCGTGTCGACCGGCTCGACACCCGCTCGGCGATCGCCCAATGGAAGGCGAAGGGGCTCGACTTCTCCACGATCCTCCACAAGCCGGAGGTGCCGGCCCACGTGAAGACCCACCGGGTCGAGGCGCAGGACCACGGGATCGCCGAATCGCTCGACATGACGACGCTCCTGCCGGCCTGCCGGGGAGCGATCGAGGAGCGCAAATCCGTTGTCCTCGACCTGCCGATCCGCAACATCAACCGCACCGTCGGCACGATCCTCTCCAGCGAGATCACCCGCCGCCACGGCGCCGCCGGGCTCCCGGACGGCACGATCCGCATCAACTTCACCGGCACCGCCGGCCAGAGCGTGATGGCCTTCGGCGTGCCGGGGGTGACGGTGACCGTCGAGGGGGATGTCAACGATTACTGTGGCAAGGGGCTTTCCGGGGGGCGTGTCGTCGTCAAGCCGTCGCGGCAGTCGTCATTTGCTGCCGAGGAGAACGTCATCGCCGGCAACGTCGTCCTCTACGGGGCGACCAGCGGTGAGGTCTTCATCCGCGGCATCGCCGGCGAACGGTTCTGCGTCCGCAACAGCGGCGCTGAGGCGGTCGTCGAGGGGGTCGGCGACCATGGCTGCGAGTACATGACCGGTGGCCGGGTGGTCATCCTCGGCGACACGGGGCGCAATTTCGCTGCCGGCATGAGCGGCGGGATCGCGTACGTGTGGGATTCGAAGGGCACCTTCCGCCCGCGGGTCAACAAGGAGATGGTGGAACTGGAAGCCCTCGATGGCGGCGACTTGGAATACCTCCGGTCGCGGATCGAAAAGCATGTCGAGCTCACCGGCAGCACCCGCGGCCGCGCGATCCTCGAGCGCTGGGCCCAGGAGCAGTCGCGGTTTGTCAAGGTGATGCCAACCGACTACAAGCGAGCGTTGCTCGAGCTCCGGAAATTACAGGAAAAAGAACAGGACGAGGCCCGCAGGGCGGAGGTGAAGATCCATGGGTGAAGCACGCGGATTCATGAAATACGAGCGGCAGATCTCCGGCAAGGAGCCGGTGGCCGACCGCCTCAAGCACTACAACGAGTTTCTCACGATCCTCCCCCCTGATGAGATGGCCAAGCAGGGGGCGCGCTGCATGGACTGCGGCGTGCCCTTCTGCCACACCGGTTGTCCGCTCGGGAACATCATTCCCGACTTCAACGACCTCGTGTACCGCGGCCAATGGCACGAGGCCGCCCAGCGCCTCCACGCCACGAACAACTTCCCCGAGTTCACGGGGCGCGTCTGCCCGGCGCCGTGCGAGACGGCCTGCGTGCTCGGCATCAATGCCGATCCGGTCGCCATCAAGCAGATCGAGATGACGATCGCCGACCGCGCCTTCGAAGAGGGATGGGTCGTGGCCCAGCCCCCGGCGGAGCGGACCGGGAAGCGCGTAGCCGTGGTCGGCAGCGGTCCGGCGGGGCTGGCTGCCGCGCAACAGCTCAATCGCGCCGGGCATCTGGTCACGGTCTTCGAACGCTCGGATCGGCCCGGCGGCTTGCTCATGTACGGCATCCCCGACTTCAAGCTCGAGAAGGCCCGCGTCTGGCGGCGCGTCCGGCAGATGGAGGAGGAGGGGATCGAGTTCCGCTGTGGAGTGAACGTCGGCAAAGACATCTCCGCCGAGCAACTCACCAACGACTACGACGCGCTGCTGCTGACGGGCGGTTCGACGCTCGGTCGTGATCTGCCGATCCCCGGCCGCGAGCTCGAGGGGGTGCACTACGCGATGGATTTCCTCCCGCAGCAAAACAAGCGCAACGCTGGGGATGAAGTTCAGGGGCAACTCTCCGCGGCCGGCAAGGATGTCGTTGTGATCGGCGGCGGCGACACCGGCAGCGATTGCGACGGCACGAGCAACCGCCAGGGGGCGAAGTCGCTGGTGCAGTTCGAGCTCCTTCCCAAGCCGCCGGATGTCGGCAATTACCCGCGGCGCGAGGAACGGCCGGCGAGCACGCCGTGGCCGCAGTGGCCTGTGATTCTGCGTACGAGCAGCTCCCACGAGGAAGGCTGCCGGCGGGAGTGGTGCATCCTCACCAAGGAGTTTCTCGGCGACGAACAGGGGAAGCTCAAGGCCCTCAAGACCGTCCGCATCGAGTGGTACACCGATCCGGGGAGCGGGCAGTTTAAGTTCAAAGACGTGCCCGGCAGCGAAGAGGAATGGCCCTGCCAGCTGGCTCTTTTGGCGATGGGATTCGTCGGCCCGGAGAAGCAGGGGCCGATCGCCGAACTCGGCCTCGAACTCGATCCCCGTGGCAACCTCAAGGCCGGGCACGACTACAAGACCAGCCGCGAGGGCGTCTTCGCCGCCGGCGACATGCGTCGCGGCCAGTCGCTCGTCGTGTGGGCGATCCACGAGGGGCGCGAAGCGGCCCGGTCGATCGATCTGTGGCTGATGGGGCAGACCCATCTCCCCAGCGTGTCGGCTGGTGAGTTTGCCGTCCATGCGTGACGCGGCGAGGGGCTTC
>JBAWVV010000267.1:0-6179 GCA_037147115.1 Planctomycetia bacterium
TGACGAGCACGGTCACCGTCTTCTGCGTTTCGCCAGGGGCGAAGGTGAGCGTGCCGGCGGCGGCGGTGTAGTCGCTCCCCACCAGCGCCGTGCCGTCGGCGGTGGCGTAGGAGACGGTGACCGGCTGCTGGCTTGCCGCCGAGAGCGAGGCGGTGAACGTCAGCGGCGTCGTGGCGATCGTGCCCCCCGTGGCTGCCACGGCCGGAAACTGAAACTGCACGGCTTTGAGCGGATCGACCTTGGCCGTGTTTACGGTCTTCCAGTCGTTGGCGAGGATCCCGCCGGTGTCACCCGAGTCGGGATTCCACGACCAATAGGTCCAGCTGATCCCTTGCTGGCCGGCGGCCAAGTCATTGGTGCCGTTGCCGTCGAGATCCCCCTTGAGATAGCTCACCATCTTCGTGTACCAGGCCTGATCGCTCGCCGTGGCAAGGGTGCTGCCGAACTCACCGAGGAGCACCGGCGCCGCGCCGGTGCGGAACAGAGACCCCCAGTTCTTGTCCCACACTGCCGGCAGGTTGTTGGGATAGGTCGGGTCGCTGAAGTAGGTCTGTGCGAAGACGCTTGCTGGGTAGTCGTGCGCTGAATAGACGAGCCGGCCGGGCGTGGTCAGCCGCACTGGGGCCGCGCCGGCATTGGAGAGATTCCCTCCCCACCAATAACTTCCCGAAGAGGCGGTCTCGATCCCCTCCACGATCACAAGCAAGGCAGGGTTGGCAGCGAGCACGGCGTTCCCGCCGCGCTCCGCGGCCAGCCGCCAGTCGTTGGCGCTGCCGTCGCCCCAGGTGGCGGGGCCGTGCGGCTCGTTGTGGAGGTCGATGCCGATGACCGTCGCATTGCCGGCGTAGCGCGAGGCGAGCATCGAGAGATTTTTGATCCACGTGCTTTCGGGATAGGCCGTCGTCGACCACAGGCCGGAGGCGTTGGCGCTGTTGCCGGCGTCGGAGCGGTGGTGGTCGAGGATGATCTTCATGCCGATCTGCCCGGCATAGCCGACGATCTTGTCCATCAGTTGCTGGCCATTGAGCCCTTGGAGATCGGGATTCTTGAAGAAGTCGATGCTGTTGGGCGTGCTGCCAGCGTCGAAGAGCTGATCGCAGTACGGCAGGCGGATCGTGTTGAAGCCGAGCGACTTCATCTGATCCATCATCTCCTGGTAGCCGCGGGTCCAGAGGCCGTGGGGGGCGAAGTTCGTCGTCTCAAAGCCAAACCAATTCACGCCGGCGATCCGCACCGGATTGTTGTTGGCGTCGAGGATCTGGTTGCCGGAGGTGTGGAGGTAGCCCGAGGCCACTGCGGCCTGCGGATTGCCTTCGGTGACGGAGACGTCGCCGACGCTGATCCCGGGGAGCGTGGTGACGGGGGGGGTGACGGGCGGAGTGACGGGCGGAGTGACGACCGTTGCCCCCGCGATCACCGGATCACTGCCGTAGTCGCCCCACGTGGTGCTGAAGCCCCCGTTCGGCATCGTCGGGATGCCCGTATGGAAGTTGGACAACTGGCCCGCGGTCCCCGGGTTATCGCGGTTGAGCGACCACATGGAGAGCATTCCCAGCCCCTTGGCGCGGGCGAATGTCTCGAGGCGATCGGCGTCTGCCAGGGTAAACACCTCCGTCGTGATGTCGTTGACGCCCAGCATCGGCGTCACGCCGAGCTGGTTCCAGCCAAAAGACTGGCCCTGGCTGGCGAACAGGCTCGTCAGCTGCGCGAAGGTGGCGTTGGCCGCGTCGATGGCATACTCCCCCATCGACTTGAGCTTCGGAGGCGCGGCGCCGTCGCCGTAGTCCATCGCCATCACGTTCACCCCATCGACCTTCACGCCGGCCACCAGGGCGGCCTTGACGACGTTCAGGCCATCCTGCGTGAGCCCCTGGGGCAGCACGGGCAGCGTCAGCCACACCCCGAGCTCCGGACGGGTCTTCTGCACCAGGGCGATGGCGTCCATCTGGAGCTTGATCGTCTGGGTTTCGGCGACGGCGGCTCCCTCGATATCGAAGTCGAGTTTCTTCAGCTTCAAGGTATCGACCATGTCGCCGTAGGCCGTCGCCAAGCCCTGCGAACCCAGGCCACGCTGGGCGTACGACTGCGCCAGGCTCTGCCCCGCCGCCCCCCCCAACGACACCATCACGTCGCCGCCGGCTGCCCGCAGCGCGTTGATCTCCCCTTGGATGGCGAGCGCCTGCTCGTTCGTGCTTCCCAGCGTGAGCACGTCGTACCCGGCCCACCCCAGCTTGCCGGTGGGCGTGGCCTGCATGAATCCCAGCGTCAGGAGCCCGACGCCGTATTGCCGAGCCAGGCCGTCGAGGTCTGGGACAGGGTACTGCCCCATATCGACGTAGGGAGCGAAAAACTGCTCCTTCCACAAGTCGACGCCCGGCGTCGCTGGTGTGGTGGTCGTCGGCGTCGTTGTCGGCGTGGTTGTGGCACCAGTGGCCGTGAGGACGAAGCCGGAAGGGGCGTCGGCGCCGACGCCGGCAGTGAATCCGACGCCCTGCGCCGCGCCGATCGCGAGTGTGCGATCCCAGTCGAGCCCCTTGATGACGTACTGCGAGCCTGCGTGACTGACGATCTGGGCGTTCCAGATGCTGTTGATCGGGCGGCTGTAGTTGAAGGAAAGTTGCCAGTCGGTGAGCGTCGCCTTCGTGTCGTTGGTCAGCGTCAGCTCCCCCTGGAGCCCCGATCCCCAGTCACTGACCGTGGCATAGCCGACGGAGAACGCGAGCCGTTGCTCGAGCTGATCGAAGGAAGCGAGCGCCGGCTGATCGCGGCGGCCGCGACGGGGCTTGGAGGGGGTGCGATCGGCGAAAAGTGAGCGGGTCAGGCGGCGGCCGAGATTCTGGACATGTTTGCGCGGGTTCATGGAGCACCTTGTGGGCGGAGGTGGAAGAGGGCCTCACGTGGCGGGTGGCGATCGCGTCAGGGCATGGGTGCCCCGCACAAAAGCCGTGTCTACGTGCGGCAAGAAGAGAAGAAACGCCTGGATCGATAAATCGCGTCAGCGGTCGTCGGTCTGCCCCTGAAGGACCGACGTGGAGCGGTTTTGAACCCCCGTTTGCTCCGTGTCGCATTCTCGAGCGCTGCGGCTCGGCAGACAAGAAATCGCAGCGGTATCAAGCGCTTTGCGATCAGCCGAGCACGGATCGATGGGCAGCGGCCGGGCCGTAGCGATCAAGCCGCCGCTGGACAGCTCCCGGATTCATGCGCTGTTCATGGAACGTTCACGGCCCGTTCAGATGGGCCCTGTCGGCAGCGACTTGTTCCGCGGCAAACTGCACCTCGAACGTCGCGCCGCCGCCGGGGGTGGGGTGCCAGATCACATCCCCACCGTGGCCACGCATGATGCTCCGGCAGATGGCCAAGCCGAGACCATGGCCGCCGGTCGCCGTCACGCGCGATGGGTCTTCGCGGAAGAATCGCTCGAAGACCTGTTCGGCCCGGTCTGCCGGGATCCCCTCCCCATGGTCGATCACGCGCACCACGACGCGTCCACCGGCCCGCGCCATGACGATCTCGACGCGCCCGCCGACCGGGCTGTATTCGATTGCATTGGCGAGCAGATTCACAGCCACCTGGTGGAGCAGGTCGGCGTTGCCGACGACCAGCACGCTTTGGGAATCGACCTCAATTGTCACCTGCCGCGCCAGGGCTAGCTCCTCGACCTGCGTGGCGGCCTCCTCGACGATCGGCTCGAGGTCGAGCCTTTCAAGCGGCCCGTCGGCCGCCGACTCTGCCTTCGAGAGCGCCAGGAGGGCTTCTGAGAGCTTCTGGATCCGGAGCGCCATCGTGCGGCAGTGTTCTATCGTGCGCGCCAGCTCGTCGGTCGTGCGCGGCCGCTGCTGTGCGAGGTCGGCCTGGAGAAGAATGCCGTGGATCGGGTTGAGGATCTCGTGGGCGACGTCGGCGTTGAACCGGGCCTGGGAGATCCTGATCGCCTCGAGCCTGTCGAGCATACCATTGAGCGTGGTGGCCATGCCGACAAGCTCCGAGTCGGCCTCGGCGAGGTCGATCCGGGCTGCAAAGTCTCCCGCCGCGATCGTGGCCGCGGTGCGGGAGATGCGCGACAGCGGCAGCATCATCCGCGACAGGATCCACCACATCGCAAGCGTCATCGGCGGGATCGCCAGCGCGACGGTCCACACGTAAAACCAGAGCACTTCCCGCATCGCCTGCGCGAGGGGCGCAAGCGGCGTGCCGACCAGCAGCACCGTTCCGTCGCTCCCCCGGCAGATCGCCAGTCGGGCGTTGCCGTCGGGCGTGGTCCGGATCGTCTCAAGCGAATCGCGCCATGGCTCGCCCCAGGCGTCGTCGGGGAGCCGCAGCGCCGCCAGGAGCGAGCCATCTTCTCGCCAGGCGCCTGCAAACCAAGGGAAGGGCCGGCCGCTGACTGCCGACGGGATCAGCAGTCGCATCGCGACGGAGGGCTTCAAGTCGCTTGCGGTGCGGACGTCGGGGAGCGCGAGCTCATGCAGGGCGAGATCGGGCCCGAGGAGCGTTTCCGGGGCGAACTGTTGCCGGGTTTTGAACGCGTCGAGCCTCGTCCACAGCTGCGTGTCGATGTCGCGGACGAGGATCTCCCGGGTCACCTCGTAATTCACGGAGCGGATCGCGATGGCGATCGCGATCAGAAACAGGGCCATTGAGATCGTCGCTCGCCAGCGGAGCGATCGCGGCACGCTGTTAGCCACGGCCATCCTGCCCTTCGATGAGGAAGCCCTGGCCGCGGCGCGTCTTGATCAGATCGCGGCCGAGCTTCCGCCGCAGCCGGAGGATGATGACGTCGACGACGTTGCTGACATGCGCGCTCCCCTCCTGGCGGATCGCCGCCTCGAGGACGTCGCGGGGCACCACCTCGCCCCGGCGGCGGGCAAGGTGGGCGAGGATCGCAAACTCCGTTGCCGTCAGCGGGATCCGCTCTCCGGCGCGGGAGACGGCCATGGCGTCGAACTTGACGACGACGTCGCCGATCGTCACCTCCGCCGCCGTGTCGGGCGCGCTTCGCCGGACGACGGCCCGCAGTCGGGCGAGGAGCTCGCGGATGGCAAAAGGCTTGGTGAGATAGTCGTCGGCGCCGAGCTCGAGGGCCTCGACCCGGTCGTCGGTCGTCCGGCGGGCCGAGACGACGATCACGGGCACGTCCTTCGCCTCGCGCAGCTTCCTGAGCAGCTGGATCCCATCCATCCGCGGCAGCTTCAAGTCGAGCACGACCGCGTCGAGCGGCTCTTTCAGGGCGATCGCCAGGCCTGCGGGCCCGTCGGCCGCCTCGAAGACGGTGTGCAGCGATTCGCGGAGCGCTTCGGAGATCGCCTGCCGGGAGGCCGCGTCATCCTCGATCACCAGCACCCGGAGTGAGGAGGGCAGAGTCGGCATGATTCCCTAATCATACCCGGCGGCGGAGCCAGGACGGCCCCGATCGGCGGCGCGGGGAAACTCTCCAGACAAAAGGTGCCAGCCACCAAATCTGGGTCGAGGTCGCTGTTTCTTGGTCACTCGGCCGGCAGCGGCAAGTTGTTCGATCGTCATCGGGCTGCCGACGGAACGTTGGCCGTTGGGATCACGCCCCGCGCCCGGCGGAGGCGCTCCAGCCGCCTGCGAACCTGCTGCCAGCCGAGGGCCGGATCGGTGGCGGCCATCTCGGCCATCGCCCCCTCGTGCATTCGCAAGAATATGCCGTCGGTCAGGGCGAAGGCTTCGGCCAGCCGCTGCTCCTCCGTCATCCGGCGGGCCCGGTCGATCCGCGTTCGTAGAAGTTCATGCTGAAGCCGCGCCAGATCGACGGCAGCGGAATCGGTGAAGTCGGAGTCGCTCATGCCCTCATCGTAATGATTCGATGCCGGGGGCAGAAACAGAAGGGCCCGTCTGCCGGTCGTGGGCCCCGAGAAGAAAGGCTCGGGCCACCGCCATCGGAGGGGCGGGCATCCTGACAGGAGGCGGTGGCGAGCACCTTATTCGGCCTTTTTCCCCTGTCTGCGGCCTCGCGGCCAGACTCTCCAGAAACGTGCACTTTTTGCAATCTTTTGTGGAGTCCAGGCCGATCCCATGGCCAGCGACCGCGTAGGCGCCCACGACGAGGTATTCAACGCTCTCGTCGGCCAAGGCATTCAACATCTCGGCGAAGTCGCGATTCATCGTGGGGCTCTCCGCTGAAGGCCCAGGCCGCGAGGGTGATGGGCCACACCATC
>JBAWVV010000268.1:0-6137 GCA_037147115.1 Planctomycetia bacterium
AAGCGGTCGCTCCTCACACCGATCCTCGCCGACTTCGACATGGCCGACACCGATTCCGCCTGCCCGGTGCGCTTCGTGACGACGCAACCGACGCAGGCTCTGGGGATGATGAATGGCGAGTTTCTCCAGAAGCAGGCGAAGGTGTTGGCCGCGCGGGTGAAGCGCGAGGCTGGTGGGCGCGATGCCGCTGATGTTTCTGCCGAGATCCGCCGCGCGTACCGCATTGCCCTCGTCCGCGACGCCAGCGACGAGGAACTGGCCCGCGGCTTGGCCCTCATCGACACCCTCGAGGACACCGACGGCGTCGGCCCAGGCCGCGCCCTCGAGCTGTTTTGTCTGATGCTTTTGAACACGAACGAATTCGCTTATCTCGACTGAAGGGGATCCAACGCATGACACCGCACCATGATTCCCGCGCCGGCTTCTGCCGCCGCACCCGCCGCGAGTTCTTCTGGGAAGCGGGGGCATCGTTTACCGGGCTTGCCCTCTCGGGGCTCCTCGATGGCGGCTTCTTTGCCGCTCAGACGCGGGCCGCCGACGGCGTCCAGGCCTGGGCTAATCCGCTGGCCGCGAAGATTCCCCACTTCGCCCCCAAGGCGAAGAGCGTGATCTTCCTGTTCATGTATGGCGGCCCGAGCCATGTCGATACCTTCGATTACAAGCCGAAGCTCTACGACCTCGACGGCCAGACGATCGAGGTGAAGACGAAGGGGCGCGGCGGCGAGAAGAGCCAGGGAAGGGTCGTGGGGCCGAAGTGGAAGTTCGCCCCCCACGGGGAGTGTGGCAAGCAGGTCTCGACCCTCTTTCCACATCTCTCGAAGCATGTTGACGATATCGCCTTTCTCCATTCGATGACGGCCGACTCGCCGATCCATGGCTCGGCGATGCTGCAGATGAACTCCGGCAAGATCCAGTCGGGCGCCCCCTGCCTCGGCTCGTGGGTCAACTACGGCCTCGGGAGTGTCAACGAGAACCTCCCCGGCTTCGTCGTCATGCTCGACCCCACCGGCGGGCCGATCTCGGGCGCCAAGAACTGGTCGAGCGGCTACATGCCGGCGACCTATCAGGGGACGCTGCTCCGCTCGAAGGGGGCGACGATCCTCGACCTCGCCCCCCCAGACGACATGTCGCTCGAGAGCCAACGCGCGCTCCTCGACGCCCTCCGCACGGAGAACAGCGCCCACCTTCTCTCGCGCGGCGACAACTCCGAGCTCGCCGCCCGGATTGCCTCTTATGAACTGGCCTGGAAGATGCAGGAGCACGCTCCGGAGGCGGTCGATCTGGCGAGCGAGACGGCCGAGACGCAGGCCCTTTACGGCCTCGCCAACCCGCGCACCGCCGACTTCGGCCGCCGCTGCCTTCTCGCCCGGCGGCTCGTTGAGCGCGGCGTGCGCTTCGTGCAGCTGTATTCCGGCGGTGCCCACAACGACGACAACTGGGATGCCCACGGGGATCTCGAGAAGAATCACAACTTCCACGCCGGCAACACCGACCAGCCGATCGCGGCGCTGCTGGAGGATCTCAAGCGCTCCGGGCTCCTCGACAGCACGCTCGTGGTCTGGGGGGGGGAGTTCGGCCGGCAGCCGACGGCCGAGTATGCCGAGGGAACGGGCCGCGATCACAACGCCTACGGCTTCACGATGTGGATGGCCGGTGGTGGCATCAAGGGAGGGGTGAGCGTGGGGGAGACCGACGAGCTCGGCTCGGCGGCCATAGCGCCCGTCCACGACGGCCGCACCGGCTTCCATGTGAAGAGCCTCCACGCCACGGTGCTCCACTGCCTCGGCCTCGATCCCAATCGGCTCGCCTACTTCTTCGGCGGCCTCGATCAAAAGCTCGTCGGCGTCGAGCCAGTCGCACCGATCCGCGAGATCCTGGCGTGACGGAGGATCGCGGAGGTTCGATGTATTTCAGACGATGGTGTTCGATCGTCATTCTGGCGTCATGTCTTTCTGCCGCCGCCCCGCTGCCCGCCGCCGAGCCCACCTTCGCCGAGCAGGCCGCGGCGGTGCGGGCCGGGACCTCGGCGCGGATCCGGGTGGCCGATCGGGCGCTCACGGATGAGGAGTGGGAGGACGTCGCCGGCCTCGAGGGGCTTTCACACCTCGATCTCCAGGAGGGAGTGGCTGACGATGCGAAGGCCATCGTGCTCGCGCGCCTGCCGCGGCTCGAGCGCCTGGTGCTCCGGGAATCGCCCCTCGGCGACGAGGGCTTCAGGCACCTCGCTGCCTGCCACACCCTCCGCGACATCAATCTCCCCCAGGCCCGCTGCACGCTTGCGGGCCTGGCGGCGCTCGCCGAATTGCCCAGGCTCAAGAACCTGCGGCTGGGGAGCCCAGCACTCTGTCCCGAGGGGAAGGGGGGGGCCGAACTGGGGATGACGCTCCTCCAGTTCCCCGCCCTCCGCTCGCTCCACCTCATCGATGTCGTGGTCGGCGACGCCGGGCTCGAGGGGGTCGCCCGCTACGACGGCCTGTGGAATCTCTACATCGACGGTGCCGGGATCTCCGACGAGGCGTGGGAGCGGTATTTCGCCCTCCACCCGGAGGTTCATGTGCACGTCGACCAGGCCCACCACGACCGCGACCCGAACCGGCACGAGTGAGGATCGTGTGAGGCGGTCGCCGGGCTCATCAAAAACACATCGCTTTCCGCAGGTCATGCCGTCGAACGACCGGGTAGTCTTGCGGCGATTCCGTTGCGGGAATCCGTTGCGGGAAGAAGATCCTCCCGGGAGCCACTGCCATGCGGGTCAGGGCACTGTTCGTCTCCGACGTCCACCTCGGCTGTCGCTTCTCGCAGTCCGACAGGCTCTTCGATTTCCTCGGTCATTTCGAGCCTGATCGCCTGTACCTCGTCGGCGACATCGTCGACGGTTGGAAGTTGAAGCGAGGCTTTTTCTGGAACGACACCGCCAGCTACGTCATCCGCCGCGTCCTCGGAATGCTCAAACGAGGCACGCGCGTGTTCTATGTCACCGGGAATCATGACGAATTCCTCCGGCCATTCGGGCCACACACCCTCGGCCACATGGAACTCGGCGACAGCTTCGTCCATGTCACCGTTGATGGCCGCAGGCTGTTGGTGATCCATGGCGACTGTTTCGATCATCTCACCAAGCATGCCGCGTGGGTCTACAAACTCGGCGACCGCTCCTACTCGGTCGCCCTTCATGTCAATAACTGGTTGAACCGAGTGCGCCGCCGCCTCGGCTACCCCTACTGGTCGTTCAGTGCGATGCTCAAGAAGCGGGTGAAGCAGGCGGTGAACTTCATCAACGACTTCGAGCACTTCGTCGCCCGCACGACCAAGCAATTCGGATGCGCGGGGGTGATCTGCGGACACATCCATGTCCCGGCGATGCGCCGCATCGACGGCATCGACTACTACAACTGCGGTGACTGGATCGAACACTGCTCCGCGATCGTGGAGCATCTCGATGGACGGATCGAACTGGTCTACGCCGACGACTTCCCCGGCACGAGCGCCTCGGCCGACCACTGGCACGACCAAGGCGTGGTCCAAGGCATGGTTCAAGCCGTCGGTTTGGCCGCGTCGGGGGCCGATCTGCCCGGGTGAACCGACGATCGGGGCCCGAGGCTCTCTTCCACCCCGGGCCGATAAGACCGGCCGCCGAAGTCGATCGGAAGAAGGCAGGGGTGTCGGTGGCCGCCGCGGGCGGGTATTTTTATGGCTCGGGGCGGGGGGCTCGTTTGAGCCGACAGCCGCGCCCGGCTTGCCCCACGCCGTTCCACGATCCCGCCCCGGAGCCGTCGATGACCTTCCGCCCCCTCCGCAGCCTTGCTGCCCCGCTCCTGGTTTTCCCGGTTTTCCTGGCGATCGTCGCTGCCGGCCAGCCGTCGACCCCCGCCCGCGCGGGTGTCCCCGCCGGCGGTGCCATGGTGCAGGCGGCCAACGTCTGGCTCGCCACCCTCGCCCCCGAACAGAAGGCCCGCGTCCTCAAGCCCTACGAGGATGCCGGCCGGGTGGGCTGGCACTTCATTCCCAAGTTCGAGCGAAAGGGGCTGCCGCTCCGCGAGATGGTCCCTTCGCAGCAGCAGGGGGCGCTGGATCTCCTCCGCGCCGCCGTCTCCCAGGCCGGCTACGACAAGTCGCGGTCGATCATGCAGCTCGACGAGATGCTCCGCCTCCAGGAAGGCTCCAACGCCAAGAACATCCGCGACTCCGAACGCTACTTCTTCACGATCTTTGGCACCCCGGCCGAGAAGGGAACTTGGGGCCTGTCCGTCGAAGGGCACCACCTCTCGCTCAACTTCGTCGTTCGCGACGGGCAGGTCGTCGACAGCACGCCGCAGTTCTTTGGAGCCAATCCCGCCGAAGTCCGCGCCCGCTTCGCCGGTCTCCCCGAGCCCGGCTTCCGCGTTCTTGGCACGGAAGAGCAGCTCGCCTTCGATCTCGTCCGCTCCCTCGATGCCACGCAAAAGTTGAAGGGGATCATTGCCCCCGAGTGCCCCAAGGACATCCGCGCCGCCGGCGAGACACAGTCGCCGAAGGAAGCGGCCAAGGGGATCCCCACCGCGGAGCTCAAGCCCGAACAGCAGGCCCTCCTGCGGCGGATCATCGAGACGTACTCCAGCGCGATGGCCGACGAAGTTGCCAAGGAACGGCTGATGCTGATCGAGAAAGCCGATGGCGGTTGGAACGCGATCCACTTCGCCTGGGCCGGCGCAACCGAGCCGG
Organism: Planctomycetia bacterium; assembly: GCA_037147115.1. Lineage (GTDB taxonomy): Bacteria > Planctomycetota > Planctomycetia > Pirellulales > UBA1268 > QWOP01. Next base: position 4,702 of record JBAWVV010000268.1, read on the forward strand.
GCATCGGACACTACTACCTGGTCGAAGGCCCGTCTTTCGTGATCGAGTTCTGCAACGTCCAGCCCGACGCCGAGGGAAATCCCGCCAACCATATTCACTGCGTGTGGCGCGACCGGACCGGCGATTTCGATGTGCCGGCAAACCCTTGATTTCGAGTTCGCTGTGGCCACCCCGGGGACTCGCTGCCATGATGCCGTTTCGCAGGTGCCTGCCCGTCGTCATCACGGTGCTGATGGCCGGCGGTTCCGGCCAGGCTGCCGAGGTCCGCTTCGACTCCGGCACGATCACCCTGCCTAACGGATTCACCGTCGAGGTCGCCGCGGGCCCGCCGCTCGTCGAGCGTCCTGTCACGATCGACTTCGACGAGCGTGGCCGGCTTTATGTCACCGAATCCAGCGGCACGAACATCGCCGTCGCCGAGCAGGTGAAGAATCCCACCCATCGGGTCTACCGCTTGGAGGACAGCGATGGCGACGGCACGTTCGACCGCCGCACGGTCTACGCCGAGGGGTTGATGATGCCGGAGGGGTCGCTGTGGTACCGCGGCTCGCTCTATGTCACCGCGCCGCCGGAGATCTGGAAGTTCACCGATGCCGATGACGATGGCGTCGCGGAATCGCGCGAGGTGTGGTTTGACGCCCAGACCCTCACCGGCTGTGCCAATGATCTCCATGGCCCCTACCTCGGCCGCGACGGCCGGATCTATTGGTGCAAGGGGGCCTTTGCCGAGCAAAGCTACGACCTTCCCGGCCGCCCCGGCTGGACGACCCGCGCCAGCCACATCTTCCGCGCCCGCGACGATGCGAGCGAGCTCGAGCCGGTGCTGACCGGCGGCATGGACAACCCCGTTGACGTGGTCTTCACGCCGGAAGGGGAGCGGATCATGTCGTGCACGTTTCTGGTCCATCCCGGCGGCGGTGAGCGTGACGGGCTGATCCATGCCCTCTACGGCGGCGTCTACGGGAAGGACCATGGCGTTCTCGATGGCCATGCCCGCACCGGCGCGCTGCTGCCGGCGCTTGCCCATCTCGGCCCCGCTGCACCCTGCGGCCTCCACCGCCATTCCGGCTTCGGCCACGGCGCGGCGCTGACCGGCAACCTGTTCACGACGTCCTTTAACCTGCGGACGGTGTTTCGCACCGAGCTGGCCCCGGCCGGGGCCACGTTTACCACCGAGACGAATCCCTTCCTCCAGGCCGACTGGGTCGATTTTCACCCCACGGATGTGATTGAAGATGCCGACGGCTCGCTCCTCGTCGTCGACACCGGCGGTTGGTACAAGCTCTGCTGCCCGACCTCACAGCTCGAGAAGCCGGCCGTCCTCGGCGCGATCTATCGGGTTCGGCGCGATGGCACGACGCCGATCGCCGATCCGCGCGGCTGCGCTCTCGATTGGGAGGGTATGCCCCCTGCGCGCCTCGCCACGCTCCTGGCCG
>JBAWVV010000269.1:0-6115 GCA_037147115.1 Planctomycetia bacterium
ATCGCGGCGATCTGCCCGGTGGAGGCATTGCCCACGCAGACCTGCACGACCTGCGGCGGATGCCCTCTCACCAGAGCCCTGGCGACAAAGTCGTTGTCCTTCGTCACGATGAAGAACCCCTCGTCACGGGCGAGCGACCAGATCTTCTCATCGTCGTCCGCGGAGAGCCCGTGGTCGCGAACATGACAGCTTCCGGGGAAGCGAGGCTGGAACAGGTCAACCAGACGATGGGAAAGATTCTGGTCGACGAGGGCTTCACGCCACCGACCCCAACAGGCGGCGTTCACGCTCGGCAGCGAACGCCAGACAGGCGCGGATGTCGTCGGATGAAAGGTCGGGAAAGTCGGCGACGATCTCCGCTTCGGTCATGCCTGAAGCGAGATATTCGAGAACATCCGAGACCGTGATCCGCAACCCCCGGATGCAGGGCTTGCCGCTCCGCTTGCCCGGATCGACGGTGATGCGCTTCAAAAGATCGGAAGTCATGGCAATCAGTCTAAGGTGGCCGATAGGCGCTGGCAAAGGGGGCCGAGAAAGGTGCCAGCCACCAAATCTGGGCAAGATTCGCTGACGACAGCGGACGGGAGCAGTAGCTACTCCGGAATGACGTTTCAGCACAACGCCAACGGCAACTGGTACACCCCCGACGCCTCCCGCGGGCAGTATCTCGTCTTCGATCCTGCCAGCGGCCGGCTCTTGATCGTCCCCGAGCCCTCGCCCTGGGTGCTCGCGGCGATCGGCGCGGCGGCTGTGGCGCTCAAGGCCCGGCGGCGGCGCTGGGCTGCCTGACGGACCGGGCGGCTTTTTCGGCTTAGGTACGGTATCGTATGGGGATGTTCGATTCAGCGGAGGAAACGCCCATGACGACCATACGTATCGTTGGCCGAATCGACTCGGAGCATCGCCTTACGGCGACGGTTCCGGAGAGCGTGCCAGCCGGAAGTGTGGAGGTGGTCTTGATCGTGCCGGAAGTGGCCGGCGATCCTGCGGATCAAGCCTGGGAGACGGGCATCGCCAGAGAATGGAGCCAAGATCTGGCCGATTCCCGGCAGGATATCTACAGCCTCGACGATGGAGAGCCGGTCGATGACGCCGGGTGATATCTTTTTGGGCCAATTTCCCTTCGGGGACGTGGCGGGGATGAAGCTGCGACCGGTGCTGCTGGTCTCCGACGTGGTCGGCCCTGCATCGGAGGTACTGGTTGCCTCCATCTCGTCGGTGTTGCCAGCGGCGATGCTGTCGACCGACATCCTCTTGAATCCTTCGCACGAACGGGATCGATCGACCAACCTGAAGGTGATCTCGGTCCTCCGGCTGCACAAGCTGGCAACGATTCACAAATCGAGTCTGGTTCGCCGACTTGGTGAACTGTCGCCCGATGGCCTAGACGACGCTCGTTCTTACCTGCGGCGCTGGTTGCGGCTGTAAGCCCAGGCAAGGCGGGGAAGGAAAAGGTCCAGCCACCAAATCTGGGCAGGATGTCCGATGTCCACGATGGCGGCAGCACGATGACGATCGAACAGCTTGCCGCTGCGGTGCTCACGACGCTCCTGTGAGGAGCGGCGGACATGACTGCATCACCCGCCGGTCGACAGATCGGATTGCACCGGGAGATGCCGCACCCGGGTGTGGGCCTCGGTCACCGTCACAATCGCCCCGGCCTGCAAGGCGTCGGCGTGGGCTTCGAGGACGGCGAGGAGCCTGCTGAGCACCCGCTCCGGCCGCATGTTCCGCAGCCTGAAGATGATGACGCTCGGAGCGGAGGCGCGGGAAACGGCAATCAAGTCCGTGAAGTCGAGGTCGTGGGCGACAATGATTCGAGACTCGGCGCGCGCGAGCGTCACGATCTCGCGATCCGTCAGCCGGGAATCACCCCGGTCGTCGAGATGCACGGCGTCATGCCCCAAGGTCCGCAAGCTTGCGGCAGTCTTGGCTGCGATCCCCATGTCGCACAGCAGCTTCATGCCGGGGCTGTCTCGCTCGGCAGTACCGTCTCCTCCGCGAGCCAAGCGACGTAGTGCAGTGCCTGGGTGATGTCGTCTGGCTCCAGGCTCGGATACTCCGCCAGGATCTCGCCCGGTGCCATCCCCGAGGCGATCAGGTTAACGAGGAGTGCGACGCTGATCCGTAGGCCCCGCACGCAGGCTTTGCCACCGAGCACGTTGGGATCACAGGTGATGCGATCGAAGGCGGCCATCGAGAAGGATCTCCGGGGGGCTCGCTCGAGACCCCTCCATCCTAGGAAGAAAAGGTGCCAGCCACCAAATCTGGGCAAGATCCCAGCTACCCTAAAAAAGCCGACCCCAAAAAAGGTGGCTGGTCCCTTTTCCGTCATTCCGCCGAGAGGCTCTTGGCGTAGAAGAGGGCGAGGCCGTTCTCCGGCCGATAGACCGCCGGGGTGAAGCCGAGGCTTTCGTAGAGGCTGCGGGCCGGCCGATTGTGCTCGAGAACTTCGAGCGTCACCTTCGCGCAACCGCGCTCGAGCGCCGCCTGCTCGACGGCCCGCAGGAGCGCCCGGCCGATCCCCTGGCCGCGGTGGGTGTCGAGGACGCAGAGATCGTGGAGGTTGACGACCGGCCGCGCTGCGAAGGTTGAGAAGCCGACAAAGCAGGTGGCCAGGCCGACGAACTGCCCGCCGACGGCGGCGAGAAAGACAAGCGTCGTCGGATGGGCCTGTAGCCCGGGGATGAGGCGCTCGAGCACGTCAGGGGGAAGCGGCGCGCCGTTGGCCATTCGATCGAGCGCGTAGGCGGCCGTGATCGCCACCACCGCCGCTTGGTGGTCGGGACGGTCGAGATCGGCCTGGAGAATCGACACGTCGGTTGAGTTAGTCATGGTCAAGCCGGAGGTCGTGAGCCGGAAGAGAACGGGAGAGCGAGGACGATTGAAAGGATACGATGCGGGGGCCGGCGAGCCGTGGGTTCATCGTAGACCCCTGTTCTTGGCCGGAGCGACAGCGGAGTCTCGCGATGAGCGGAGCAATTCGGGACGGACGCGGGGGCATGCTGTTGGCGGGCCGCTACGACTTCATCGTCTGTGGTTCGGGATCGAGTGGGTCGGTCGTTGCGCGCCGCCTCGCCGAGAATCCTGCCGTCAGCGTCCTCCTCCTCGAGGCGGGAGGGAGCGACAACCATCCCGAAGTGCTGGATCCTCTCCGCTGGATCGCGAATCTCGGCAGCGAGCGGGATTGGAACTTTCGAGCGGAGCCGAGCCCTGCCGTGAATGGCCGGTGCCTGCCGATGGACATGGGAAAGGTTCTCGGGGGGGGATCGAGCATCAACGCCCTGACGTGGGCCCGCGGGCATGCCAGCGACTGGGATTTCCTGGCTGCCGAGACCGGCGACGAGGGATGGAGCCATGCCGCCGTGCTCGACGTCTATAGAAGGATCGAGGATTGGCGCGGCACCCCCGATCCCGCCTACCGCGGCACGGGGGGGCCGATGGTCGTTGCGCCCGCCCCTACGCCCCATCCGCTCGTTGCGGCCCTCCTCGACGGGGCCCGATCGGTCGGGATCCCCACGTTCGAGAGCCCCAATGGCCGGATGATGGAAGGGCAGGGGGGAGCGGCGTCGCGCGACATGATTGCCTGCGATGGGAGGCGGCAGTCGGTTTATCGGTCGTATGTCGCTCCCGTTCTCGGCCAACAAAACCTGACGGTGTTCCCAGAGGCGCTCGTCACGCGCGTGAGCTTCTCGGGACGGCGCGCCACCGGCGTGGAGATCCTCGCCAACGGTGCGCTCCACCGCATCGAAGCGGGCCAAGAGGTGATCCTGTCGCTCGGCGCGATCCACACTCCGAAGGTGCTGATGCAGTCAGGTGTCGGCCACGAAGCCGAGCTGCGGCGCTTCGGGATTCCCGTCGTGGCCCACCTTCCTGGCGTGGGGGAAAATCTCCAAGACCATGCCGGCTTCAGCTCCGTGTGGGAGGCGGGGGAGGCGCGAGTGCCTCACGACAATCCGGCCGAAGCGACGATTTATTGGCCGAGCGCTGCTGGCTTGACGATCCCCGATATGTTCGTCTGTCAGCTCGGGATCCCGTTTGCCAGCGCGGAGAACCGGGCCGCGTTCGGAATGCCGGCAGCGGGCTGGACGCTCCATGGGGCCGTCGCCCGGCCGCGGAGCCGAGGCCGGGTGTCGCTGACCGGTCCGGGGCCGCTCGACCCGGTTCGGATTGAGTCGAATCTCCTCTCCCATCCTGACGACATGGCGATCGCCGTCGCCTGCGTGGAACTGTGCCGGGCGATCGGCAATTCAGCCGCACTCCGGCCATTCGTGGGCCGGGAGGTGATGCCGGGTGAGCTCAAGGGAGCGGAGCTGGAGCACTTCATCCGCAACGACGCGCTGAGCTACTACCACGAGACCTGCACGGCGAAGATGGGCCGCGACGAGATGGCGGTGGTCGATGGAAAGCTTGCCGTCCATGGCCTGGAAGGGCTGCGGATCGCCGACGGATCGGTCCTCCCGCGGGTGACGATCGGCAACACGATGGCGCCGTGTGTCGTGATCGGCGAGCGAGCGGCGGAGATCGTCAAGGCCCGACACGGATGTTGACGGCGGCGTTTCGCCGGAGGGGCCTCGATCCTGATTGTCATTCTCCGGCTGATCAATCAGAGCCGGATGGGAAGCGGGTGACGGGAGGGGCGAGGCGGCCCATCTCCCGCCGCTACGATATGGTGTCGCCGGGGCACGACATCCAGCGACGGGGCGGGGGGCAGTCGAGACAATTCCCCCGGTTCTCCGCTGCCCTGCTTTCACCTTGTCCACGACGGTTCCCCTTTCAAGAGGTCTTGTCATGACGCCGTGGCGATTTCTTCTGGGCTTCGCGGTGCTGGCCGCGGGCTTCAGCGCCCCCTCGGCGGCCTGTGCCGCCGACAGTCCCGCAGGGTATGTGATTGTTGTTTCGGAGGAGACGCTTGCCGATCCGGCCTGGGAAAAGGTCGTTGCGGCGCTCCTCGAGAAGCATCGCGAGCGCCCCGCGATCACCGTCACCTGGCGAACTGCGCCCGACGAGGCCCTCGAAAAGCTTGCCGAGCACCGGCCGCGCCATGCCTGTTTCGTGGCCCGCCCCGCGGAGGCAGGCCGGGAGTTTGTTGCGGCCGTTCACCAGCTCTGTCGGCGGATCGACGATGACCCTTACGGCGATGTTCTGTGGGGGATTGTGACCGGCTTCGATGCCGCCAATGCCCTGGCGATCGCCGAGACCTCGGCGCCGCTGGTCATCCGGCGGGTGACGGCCGGCACGGAGTTGGCGATGGATCGGGTTGCCGAGGGGGAGTGGTTTAGCGAGCTGACGCGCAACCGGATGGTCCGCAAGGTCGCCGGCGGCGAGGCCCGCGAGATGAAGGGGCCCGACGACACGACCGCGGCGCTAGCGGCCCGGCTCACCGCCGGCCAGACCGATCTGTTGGTCACCAGTGGCCACGCGACCGAGCGCGATTGGCAGATCGGCTTCCGCTACCGCAACGGCTCATTTCATTCTGGCGCCGGCCAGCTGTGGGGCGTCGACACCACCGGGCGGAAGATCCCAATCGAGTCAGGCAATCCGAAGGTCTGGCTGCCGGTGGGGAATTGCCTCGCGGGGCACATCGATGGCCCCGACGCCCTCGCGCTGGCGTTCATGAACGGCGCCGGTGTCCGGCAGATGATCGGCTACACGGTGCCAACCTGGTTTGGCTATGCCGGCTGGGGAATGCTCGATTACTTCGTCGAACAGCCGGGCCGGTACACGCTCTGCGAGGCCTTTCATGCCAACGACCACGCCCTCGTCCACCGGCTCGCGACGCGGGCCGCGCCCGGCGACACAGAGGGCCTCGAGCACGACCGCGATGTCGTCGCCCTCTACGGCGATCCGGCCTGGGCGGCCCAGATGGCCGATGGCAAGCGCTCGTTCAAGCAGACGCTCACCGAGGTCGACGGCACCTTCACGCTCGAGATCGAGCCGCTGGCCGGAGCGAAGTCGTTCGCCCCGGTGAACACCAACGGCTCGCAGCGCGGCGGGCGGCCGATCGTGGCCTTTCTCCCGCGCAGGATCGGTGAGCAGAAAGTCCTTGCGGGGGAGGCGTGGGAGCCGGTGATCACCGACGACTTCATCCTCGTGCCGCTCCCGCCGGAGGGGC